>JAZNZL010000214.1:0-14257 GCA_045594925.1 Clostridia bacterium | reverse complement strand
ATTGCTGAAAAGAAAGGCTTTTTTGCAAAGCTTGCTGAGGGACTGGAGAAAACCCGAAGCTCTATAAACGATAAAATTGATAATGTTTTCAAGGCATTCGTAAAGGTTGACGAGGAGCTTTTTGAGGAGCTTGAGGAGGCTTTAATCTGTGCTGATGTAGGCGTTGAAACCTCGGTGTATATTATAGAAAAGCTCCGTGATACTGTTAAGGAGCGCCGTATTACCGAAAGCAGTCAGGTTAAAGATGTTATAAAAGAAATAGTAGGCGATATTTTAAAAACCGGCAATAATCAGCTGATTTTGGATGGCAATCCGGCGGTAGTGCTTGTTATAGGAGTAAACGGTGTAGGCAAAACCACCTCTATAGGCAAGCTTGCAGCACAGCTTACTGCCAGCGGGAAAAAGGTTGTGTTGGGTGCAGGCGATACCTTCAGAGCTGCCGCAGCAGACCAACTGCAGATATGGGCAGAGCGAGTAGGCTGTGATATTATAAGACTTCAGGAGGGAGCTGACCCTGCTGCGGTTGTGTTTGATACTATATCGGCTGCCAAGGCAAGAGGTGCAGATGTTATAATTTTCGATACTGCCGGCAGACTCCATAATAAGAAAAACCTTATGGATGAGCTTAATAAAATTTCAAGGGTAATCGAAAGAGAACTCCCCCAAAGTTCAAAAGAGGTTTTGCTTGTGCTTGATGCCACCACCGGTCAGAATGCAGTATCACAGGTTAAGGAGTTTAAAAATGCTGCAGGTATAACCGGTATAATCTTAACCAAGCTTGATGGTACTGCCAAAGGCGGTATAGTGATAGCAATATCTCATAACGAGAAAATCCCCGTTAAATTCATAGGTGTAGGCGAGGGGATAGATGATATGCAGTCTTTTAATCCGGATGATTTTGCAAAGGCAGTGTTCGGCGAATAATTAAAAGCAGATACTAACGTATCTTCTTAAGGAGATGATAAAGTGAATTTTTACGATGCCAATTTAAGCGGAAAAGCAAAGAAAATCACCAGTTTAGCCATAATCTGCGCAGTTGTGCTTTTATCGGTTGTATCGTCACTGTATTTTTATGTCCGCGTAAATGAGATAAAGGAGCTGGGCGAAAAATACCTTACTGTTTTCTGGACGAATTTTACGGTACGCACAGCTATTCAGGCACTGAGCTTTTGCATAGTCTTCATACTCTTTTATGTAAGTACCCACTTGGTTTGTAAAAATATCCAAAAAACCGAGAGTCCTATGCTTTATGTTCTTAACAGGTTCTGGGGCAGGGTAACGGTGTGTGTATTGCTTTCTGTTATGGCGAGCACCTTTATAAGCGAAACGGTATACAGCAAATATCTTATGTTTATAAACAGCTCCGATTTCGGACTTGTAGACCCGCTGTTCGGTAACGATATAGGCTATTATATTTTCAGCAGACCATTCCTTGATGCATTGGTAAATAGCTTTATGTCTGTGTGGCTTGTGATTACTGTTTATTGCTTTTTGGCATATATGGTGGTTTATGCGGTAAACGGACTTTTGAAATTTAAAAGATTATCCTTTTCCAAACCTTTGATTATTCATAATGCTGTTAATGTGGCTGTTTATTTCTTAATATCAGCAGTCACTTATAAATTCCGTTCCGAACAGGTGCTTTATTCTAACTTCGGCGAATTTGCAGGCGCCGGATATACCGAGATTAACGTGTGGTATAATTTCTATCGTGTTGCACCGTATCTGCTTATAGCCATAACGGCTTTAGCTCTTGTTTTTATGCTTAAGGGCAAATATAAGGCTATGCTTATTTCTGCGGCTGTGTATCCAGCCACATACTTGCTTATTGCTTTGACAGCTTTTGGCGTTCAGCATCTTGTGACGGAGCCTAATGAAGCGGTAAAGGAGCTTCCGTATCTTCAGTATAATATGACATATACAAAGCTTGCCTTTGGCATAGATAACGTCAAAGAAGCAGAATATCCGGCGGATATGAGCCTTACAGCCCAGTCCCTTGCGGATAATGCGCAAACCTTTAAAAGCGTGCGTATAACAGATTTTGACTCCACCGTATCGGCGGTTAATTCCCTTCAGGGTATACGTAATTATTATAAATTCAACGATGCCGATGTTACCCGTTATACCATAGACGGCACACCTACACTTGTGTCGCTTGCTGCAAGAGAAATAGATAAGGACAACCTTTCTGATTCCGCTAAAAATTATGCCAATGAGGTTTTAAGATTTACCCACGGCTTTGGTGCTGTTATGAATCCGTTAAATGAGGTAACAGCAGAAGGTCAGCCTAAGTTTATTATTAAGGATATACCGACTGTTTCCCAAAGCGGAGCACCGGAGATTACTCAGCCGAGAATATACTATGGCGAAACCGATGACGATTATGTAATAGTTAACTCATCCATTAAAGAGATAGACTATTACGATAACTCTCAGGAGGTTGAGTATTCCTATTCCGGAGCAGGCGGAATAAGACTGGGAGTGCTTAACCGACTCATATATGCTGCAAAGAATGCTGATTTCAGGATGCTTGTGTCCCAGTATATAATGCCTGACAGTAAGATACTTATAAACCGCAACGTAAAGGAAAGAGCGCAGAAGGCGGCGCCGTTTTTGAAATTTGATGATGACCCGTACCTTGTTATAGACGGTGAAGGCAGACTTAAATGGATCATAGATGCATATACCACGTCGGTATATTATCCTTATGCGCAAACTTATGAGGGCGTAAATTATATAAGAAACAGCGCAAAGGCTGTGATAGATGCCTATGATGGCACGGTTGATTTGTATGTGACTGATAAAAGCGATCCTATAATCTGTACTTATATGAAGATGTATCCGGGTGTGTTTATAGATGCACCTGTTCCAGAGGGCATTAAAGAGCATCTGGTGTATCCTGAGTATTTGTTTAAAATACAGGCAGAGGCTTATGCAAGATATCACGTGGCAAATCCGGGCACACTTTATAACAAATCGGATTTGTGGGTGTTTGCCCGTGAAAAGCACGGCAAGGAAACTATGAATATAGAGCCATATTATAATCTTATGAATGTGGAAGAATTTGCCGGTGAGGAAGATTTTATAATTATGATTCCCTACACCCTTGCCAAAAAGGATAATATGGTGGGCTGGCTTGCGGCGGACTGCGATTTGGACAGCGGGTATCAGCTTGTGTCGTACCATTTCCCTAAAGGCAAGAATGTATACGGCACAATGCAGATAGAAAACAGAATAGACAGCGACCCTGCAATATCAAAAGAGATGACTCTGTGGGGACAGGGTGGTTCTAATGTTATTCGCGGTAATATGCTTGTTGTCCCGGTAGACGGCTCGCTCATATATATAGAGCCTATCTATATATCGTCTAACAGTGCAGAGCCGGCGTCAAGGAGCGCAATACCTGAGCTTAAGCGGGTAATAGTTGCTTATGGTGATAAAATTGTTATGGAGCCTACTCTTTCCGAAGCTCTTGAAGTAATTTTTGAGGGCAGAGCGCCCAGCGGACCGGTTGGCACCCTTGAAGGCATTAACAATCCGACGGCGGAAGAGAATGTGACAGAAAATCCGGACGTCACTCAGCCGCCGGCAGAGGATAGCAATCCGCCTTTGGATAAGGTTATAGACAGTATTATAGACTACTATAACGATGCTAAATCAGACAGTTCAAAAGGCGACTGGAGTGGCTTTGGAAAGAATATGGAAAAACTCGATGAGGCAATAAGTGAGCTTGAGCAGTTCAGGAGTAAAAAACGTTAAATCAATATCGAAAAATCCACTAACTTTGGAATATTTCAATAAAATAATAAAAAATTGCGAAATAGACTTGAAATTTGGTAAAAAAAACAATACAATAGTATGTGAATGAAGTGCCGTCATTTGCAATTAAATTAAATTGTAAAAAGGTAAAAATAAATTTGGAGGTTTTTTACGAATGATAGCTCACGGAAAAAACATTAAAATTTTTACAGCGAATTCCAATCCCGAATTTGCTAAGGGTATTGCGGAGCATCTTGGTATAGCTCTGGGTAAGTCTGAAGTGGGTAAGTTTTCAGACGGTGAGATTTTTGTAAATATCGGTGAAACCGTACGCGGAAGCGATGTATTCGTGGTACAGTCCACCTGCTCGCCTGTTAATGATAACATTATGGAGCTGCTTATAATGATAGATGCATTCAAGAGAGCATCTGCGGGAAGAATCACAGCAGTAATTCCGTATTTTGGTTATGCACGTCAGGATAGAAAGGCAAAAGCCAGAGACCCGATTTCATCAAAGCTTGTGGCAGACCTTATTGCTACAGCAGGTGCAGACAGAGTGCTCACAATGGACCTGCACGCACCGCAGATTCAGGGATTTTTCAATGTGCCGGTTGACCATCTTGTAGGTATGCCGGTGCTTAGCAGATATTATAAAGAGAAGATTAAAGGTAAGCTTGAAGAAACAGTTGTTGTATCACCTGACCTTGGTAGCGTAACAAGAGCAAGAGGTTTTGCACAGAAGCTTGATGTGCCGATTGCAATTGTTGATAAGCGCAGACCCAAAGCAAACGTGTCAGAGGTTATGAATATAATCGGCGATATCAAGGATAAAGACGTTATCCTGCTTGACGATATGATAGACACAGCGGGCACAATCTGTAACAGCGCAAACGCACTTAAGGAAAGAGGCGCAAAGAACGTGTACGCTTGTTGTACACACGCAGTTCTTTCAGGCCCTGCAATAGAAAGAATTCAGGCATCTGTAATAGATGAGCTTGTGGTGCTTGATACAGTTCCGTTGCCGGCGGAGAAGAAGATTGATAAAATCAAGGTGCTTAGCGTAGCCAATGTATTTGGTGAGGCAATCGAGAGAATTTACGAAGATTTGTCAGTGAGCACATTGTTTGTATAAGTTACATAAAAATAGAGTACATTTAAAATGTACTCTATTTTAGATTAAGCATCTGCTTAGTATAGAAAACGGAGAAAAGAATATGTATATTATAGTAGGGCTTGGGAACCCTGAACCCAAATACGATAACACCCGTCATAATATTGGCTTTCACGTTATAGATGTGCTGAGCCGTAAGTATAATATAACCCTTAACAAGCTTAAGTTCAAAGCCGTATACGGAGACGGGATAATCGGTGGAGAGAAAGTAATTCTTGTAAAACCGCAGACATATATGAATTTAAGCGGAGAAGCAGTAAGGGATATTGCGTCTTTTTATAAGGTTCCCCCTGAAAATATAATAGTAATATTTGACGATGTAAGCCTTGAAACAGGGCGTATGCGAATTCGTGAGAAAGGCTCTGCCGGCGGACATAACGGTATAAAGTCTATAATATATCAGCTTTCCTCTGATGAGTTCGGGCGGATAAAGCTTGGCATCGGCGCACCGCCACACGCAGATTTTGATCTTGCGGATTACGTTCTTGGAAAATTCAGTCCGGATGAAATCAAAATCTTAGAGCCGGTGCTTTTAGATGCAGCAGATGCCGTGGAGTGCATTATAAAAAACGGCGCCCCATCGGCTATGAATAAATTTAACAGAAAGAGAGATTAAATATGCGGGCATTTGCTTCTATGCTCCGTGATACAGATGCATTTACACAGCTTTGCGGCAATCTGACGGGCGGCAAAAGTCCCGTTGCCGTAACAGGAACCACAGGCAGTCAGCGAAGTCATTTTGTGTATTCGGTGGCAAAAGCGCTTAATAAAAAAAGCCTTGTGATAGCATCTGATGAAACGGAAGCATATAAAATCTTTTGCGACTTATCATATTTTTTTGAAGATAACGTATTGCTTTTTAAAACAAAGGAATACGTTTTTTATGATGTGGATTCTTCGTCAAGAAGCGGCGAAACAGACCGTATCAGGACTCTTTCTCTGTTAAAGGATGCAGAAGTTGTGGTTACCAGTATTTCTGCGCTTATGCAGTATACACTGCCAAAGGATAAGTTTGATTCATTGAGTATTTGTATAAATACCGGCGATGAGCTTTCTATGGAAGAGCTTACGGATAAGCTGAATCTTTCGGGGTATAAGCGTGTTCCTATGGTAGAGGGTGTTGGGCAGTACTGCCAGCGCGGTTCAATAATTGATGTTTTTACGCCATCACTGAAACAGCCGGTGCGTATAGAGTTTTTTGGTGATGAGGTGGATTCACTGCGCATTTTTGATGTGGTAACTCAGGTGTCTTCTGAAAAAACTGATTCAGTGTTCATCTGCCCTGCAAGAGAGCTTGTATATAGCACCACAGAGGCGGAAAAGACAGCAGAGCTTATAGATAAACAAAACAACGAAAATCTTTACGGCGACGCAGAAAAACTGCGTAATGAGCTGTATTTTCCGTCAAATGATAAATATATGACGTTTTTTTATAAAAGCTTCCCGTCTCTTATGGATTATCTTGATGACTCATTCTGCTTTTTTATTGATGAAGCCATGCAAACCTACGAGATATCAAAGGCTGTTGCGGAAGAGAACGGCGAAACCATAAGCAATCTTTTGGATAAAGGCACATTCCCTAAATTCAAGGGTAAGTTTGTGCTCACATATTCGGATATTGTATCAAAAATAAAAGCACGGCCATTGGTGACAATGAGTATGCTTTCATACTCCACACCTGAGCTTAAGCCTAAAGCCCTTTTGCCATTTACTGCAAAAACACTGCAGAGCTATGACGGTAAAACGGAATTTATGTATGAGGACATAGAATTCTGGAGAAAAAACGGATACAGAATAGTGTTTGTAACATCAGGCAGAGTAAAGGCGGAGAATTTTTTAAGGGAGTTTACCGATAGAAATTACCCTTGCTATATAAACGAAAAGGCCGATAAGCTTCCCGAAAAGGGCGAGATTTTAATTACCGTCGGCAGTATTTCAAGGGGGTTTGAATACCCTCAGGAGAGAATTGCCGTTGTAACCGATGGTGAGATTGTCCGTGCTAAAAGGAAGCGCACCGGCAAAAAGGATTCCAAGAAAGCCATAAAAAGCTTTGATGAGCTTAATGTTGGCGATTATGTGGTTCATAGAACACACGGCATAGGTAAGTATGTAGGTGTGGAGCAGCTCACTGTTGATAAGGTGGTAAAGGACTATATAAAAATCAAGTATAAAAACGATGATGTTCTCTATATTCCTGCAGGACAGCTTGATATGCTGCATAAATATATCGGCGGAGAAGCACAGAATGTGCGCCTTAATTCTTTGGGCGGCACAGACTGGCAGCGTACCACCGGTAAGGTAAAGGCTTCTGTTGCGGAGATGGCAGAGGATTTGATACGCCTTTATGCAGAGCGCAGCTCTGTCCCCGGACATAAATATCCACCCGATACTCCCTGGCAGAGACAGTTTGAGGAGGGCTTCCCCTATGAAGAAACCGCCGACCAGACCAAATCCATATCTGAGGTAAAGGCGGATATGGAGCAGGGTAAGAGTATGGATAGGCTCCTCTGCGGAGATGTAGGCTATGGCAAAACAGAGGTTGCTATGCGCGGTGCGTTCAAGTGCGTTATGGACTCAATGCAGGTTGCATATCTTGTGCCCACCACAATCCTTGCGCAGCAGCATTATAATAATTTCTGTGCACGTATGAAGGATTTTCCCATAAAGATAGAGATGATGTCCCGTTTTAAAAGTAAAAAAGAGCTTGCAGATATTGCCCGCAGAATATCCGAAGGCGATGTAGATATAGTAATCGGCACCCACAGAATACTGCAAAAGGATGTAAGATTTAAAAACTTAGGACTTCTTGTCATAGACGAAGAACAGCGCTTCGGAGTTGGTGATAAGGAACGGCTTAAAGAAATCAAAACCAATGTGGACGTTTTAACCTTAAGTGCTACACCAATTCCCAGAACCTTGCATATGGCTATGGTGGGCATACGCGATTTGAGTGTGCTCACAGAACCGCCGCAGGACAGATACCCTGTGCAGACCTTTGTGCTTGAGAAAAACGATGCAATAATCAAAAATGCCATAGAGCGTGAAATGTCCAGAGGCGGACAGGTGTATTATCTTTTTAATCGGGTAGAGGGTATAGAGCGAAAAGCCGCAGAGCTTAAAGAACTGTTTCCCGATGCATCAATAGCAGTTGCCCACGGCAAAATGAACGAAACACAGCTTGAGAGTATTATGATGAGTCTTATGGAGGGAGATATTGATATCTTAGTTTGTACCACCATAATAGAAACAGGCCTTGATGTTTCAAATGTTAATACCATCATAATAGAAAACGCAGACAGACTTGGCCTGTCGCAGCTTTATCAGCTGCGTGGCAGAGTGGGTAGGTCAAACAGGCTTGCCTATGCATATTTAACCTATGAACGCAGTAAAATTTTAGACCCTGTGGCGCAGAAAAGACTTCAGGCTATAAGGGAATTCACAGAGTTTGGTTCGGGCTTTAAAATAGCAATGCGCGACCTTGAAATCCGTGGTGCAGGTAATCTTTTGGGTAAGCAGCAGCACGGCAATATGAATCTTGTGGGCTACGATATGTACTGTATGCTTTTAGAGGAAGCGGTAAATAACGCAAAGGGAATTGAAACCAAGCAGCGAAAAGAGGTTGTGGTAGAGCTTCAGACAGACGCGTATATCCCTAAAGAATATGTTGAGTTCGAATGGCAGCGTGTGGAAATGTATAAAAAAATCTCCGCCATTGAAAGCGAAGAGGATTATTATGACGTAACAGACGAATTCATAGATCGTTATGGAGATATACCTGCACCGGTTGCAAATCTTTTAGATGTGGGATATATTAAATGCCTTGCCGAAAAAGCCGGTATATGCGAGATAGTGCAAAAGGGCGATTGGGTTGAGTTTGTCACCGACGGCGAAATTGACGGTCAGAAAGCCATTGAGCTCATCAAAGAGTATAAAGGTAAAATCCGTATTGGCACAGGTGAAAGGCAGTCGCTTAAATACTGGTACGATGGCTCCTTGCTGGGTAATATTAAGATTGTATTACAAAAACTTATAAAATAAATACAAAATATTTTCAGTATTGTATAATCAACATAGTAAAACAGCGAAAGGTGGTTATATAATGAGAAAGATTAAAATTTCAGCAGTTGTTGCTGTTTGTTTGATAATGAGTCTTTTGTCAGGCTGCACAATAGTAAATGATACAACGGTAGCTACAGTGAACGGGGAAAAGATTCCCCTTAGCGAATACTCGATTTATTTTGCGCAGATTCAGTATAGTATGCTGGATGAAGCCGGTATCACATACGGCGAAGATGTGGATAAGTTCTGGAGCACTACGGAGATAGAGGGTAAGAAAGCACTTGAGGTAGCTAAAGAGCGTGCATTGGAAGAGGCTGTTGAGGTAGTTGTAAAGCAGAGCAAGGCAGCTGAGATGGATGTAGCACTTACCGCTGAGGAAAATTCAGCGCTTGACGAACAGATCGGTTCAGCAATCAGCAGTATGGGTGGTAAGAGTGAATTTGAAAAAGAGCTTAAGGCTATGGGAACCACTCTTTCATCATATAAGAAATGGGTAAAGAAAGGTCAGCTTGGATATAAGGTTGAAAACACCCTTGCAGGATATGACGAAAACAGAGCAACAGAGGAAGAAGCAAGGGAGAGCATTAAAAACACCTATGTAAAAGCAAAACACATACTTATTTCCACAATTGATGATGAAACACAGCTGCCGTTAAATCCCGATGAGGTTGCAGCTAAGAAAGCGACAGCAGAGGATATTCTCAGCAGAATCAAAAACGGTGCAGATTTTGATGCACTTATGAAAGAGTACAGTGAAGACCCCGGTCTTGAAACCAACCCCGACGGATACGAATTTGGTAAAGGACAGATGGTACCGGAGTTTGAAAACGCAGCATATGCTCTTAATGAGGGTCAGGTAAGTGATTTGGTTGAAACCTCATACGGCTATCATATTATAAAGAGAGAAAAGCTTAGTCTTACAGAGGAAAAAATCAAAGAATATATTCCTACCGAGCAGAACGTTTTAATAGCTGCAAAGATACAAGCAGTAATTGATAAGTGGATCAGCGAAGCTGAAGTCGAGGTAAACGAAAAGGCTCTTGCAAAGCTTCAGCCGTTGAAGGAATATTGATTTGAGGATAATTAAATAAAACAGAGTTTACAAAGAAATCCCCGTACAGATTATCTGTACGGGGATTATTTTGTCTGTTTGGCTTGTTTGCTTAATTGTAAACACTTTTGATTTCGTAGAAGACCTTGTTGCCGTCAACTGTGAATTCATAATATTTTGCGTCCTCAGTGGCTGTGGCAGGTGTATTTAGAGCATCCACACCTTTTATAGCGATGTGCTTGATTCCGTCAATGTTTTTGATGCTTTCACCGCCTGATGATATAACATACAGCTTTTTGCCGGCACTTTCAAGCTGATTTTCGTATATGTGGCTAAGCATTTCTATATCCATACTTGTCTGTGATACCATATCCTTTGGAAGAATAATAAATATGTTGTCAGCTTTGGTTTTACTTAAATCCTTAAAAAAGCTTTCCCACTGCTTAACCTTTGTAGCGGTAACAGAGCCTTTTGCGTTGTCCATAGTTATAAATGCACTGTTTGCGTATAATGTGTATGAATAGTCACCTGATTTTAAGGTTTCCGCTTTTATGCCGTCGGGAGTCAGTACTGATTGTCCGGCAAACACAGCCAGCGGATATTCCTTTTCGTTTATAAGGGATGCATATTTTAATACAACAAGCTTTTCAGTTAATGTGTTTTTGCTTGACGTGCTGCCGAATACTGCAAATTTAAAGGCGTTCTCGCTTTCGGCTGCTTTTTGGGTGAGTGAGTCTGCAATCTGTATATCCTCGGGTAAAGTAACCTCTTTTTTGTCGCCGCCCACACGGATAATTACTGAGGTCTGCACATCTTCAAAATCAAATGTCACCACAGCAGTACCTTTTCTTATTCCTATGATGTTGTTACCCTGAAATTCGATTGCAGATGAATTTGTAGTTACACCCACATCCCTTAAATTAAGATAAGCACTGTATCCTTCGGCAGTTTCAGCCTTAAGCGCTATGTATGCGCTCTCTCCTGTTTTTATAGAGTATTCCCTCTTGCCGGCTTCAAGCTTTACAGGACTATCGAGCACGTGTAATTCCTTTTTGGCAGTGGCATCGCCAACGGATACTTCAATGGTGTATCTGCCGCTTTTTTCCGGTGTGTAAAATCCGTCTGTAATCTTTCCGTTGGGTAAAACCCATTCAAATTCATCAAGTGGCGTTTCAATGATTTTGCCTGTGCCGTCGTGAAGCTTTGCATCAAGGAAAATCTCTGTATCTGCAAACACCCGGTCAGCCTCTGTATTAAGTGTTAAAAATCTTTCGTCCTCCAAATCCTTATTGGCAACTATCCCTATGCCGTTTGCAACCTTGCGTAAGTATTTGTCTGATGGTGAGTTTGCCACTGTCTGCTGATTTGTATAAGGCGATTGTATAACCAGCTGTGTAGAGCCGCCACCGTCAAGGTTAGCCGCATCGTCAGCTCCGATTTCAGCCATAATGTCTGCAAGGTAATTAAGGCTTGCACCCTTGGCGTTTTCCTGACGTCCGTCAACTGTGACAAAATACAGCTTTGTAAAATCCTCGTTTACGCCTATTGCAGTACGTGGCTGATTACCGGGAATATCGTTAGTTATTTCGGTTTTCTTGCCGTCTTTTAAAAGCAGAGTACCTGCGCCTACAGCAAATTCAATGTCCTCAAATTTCGGCTCATAGTTGATACCCAGTTCTATCTCGTCGTCCACGTTAAAGTTCTCTAGAAGCTCCGGTGTCACGTCGGATAAAAACGAAATAATAAATCCGTTTTCCGGTATTTCCACCTGTCCCATATCGTGATTTACCGAAACTACCTTGTTGTCTTCGATAACTATTTCTTTCTGTGTTGCGGCAGAGCCCGGAGATAACACGCCCCACTGCCTTGTGTATATAATAGGCTGCGTAAGGTCATCATATTTATTGATGTGCTCAATAGGTGTAATATATCCGTTTGGTGCGGCAACAGCTATGGCGCAGTCAATGTAGTCAAATATAAACGCACCATCTTTCTTTTGCGCGACGGTGGCAAAATTCCAAGGAGAAGTAGGCGAGGTAAGCATTTCGCCTTCAGATATTACGCCGCCTACAGCAGAGCCTAAAGAGGTTTCGTCCTTTTTCCAGGAGAAAAAGTCGCCGTTAATCGCTGCGATAGTGCCGTTGGCTTCTGCAAGGTCTTTAACGTTTGTAAGCTTTGAGATGTTTTCCTTGTCAGTAAGCGCCTTAATCTTAAAATTCCCTTTGGAAAGGTCAGCTTCAATGATGTTTATGTTCTGCCAGCCGGCTGCGTTAAGCCTTTTGATGTTTTCCATAGTAATACCGGAAGCGATTGTGCTTTTTTCTGTAATGTCATAGATTGAGGAGGCAAAAGCACTGCCTGATGATGAGATAATCAATGCTGCAGAGATGGCAGCAGATAATATTCTTAATTTTTTCAATGTAAAAACTCCTATGCTATGTATTTTATATGTAATAAGTATAACATTTACCGGAGTAAATGTAAACCCAAAAATAATGTAATATTTGACTTTACATTCTGGGTGTGATAGAATTATTGCGAAAAAATAAAATAAGAGGAAGATATAATGAGAGATTATAAAACCGAAACAGAAAAAAGAGTAGAGTTTATAAAGAATCTGGTTGAAAAGACAGGTGCAAAGGGGATAATATACGGAAACAGCGGCGGCAAAGACAGTGCACTGGTGGGTATTCTGTGTAAGCTTGCCTGTGATAACACTTTAGGCGTTATAATGCCTTGCTGCTCAACCAGAAATTATGAAGAGGATACCGACCACGGAAATCTTGTTGCGGAGCAGTTTAAGATAGAAACACGAACAGTAGATCTTACAGAGGTAAAGACAAGCCTTATTAAGGCGGTAGAGGGTAAAACAGAAGTTAATAAGTCTGCAGATATAAATATTCCGCCCAGACTGCGTATGACAACGCTTTATACTATAGCCGCGTCAGAGGGCAGACTTGTTGCCGGAACCGGAAACAGAAGCGAGATATATATGGGCTATTTTACTAAATGGGGTGACGGCGGTTGTGATTTTAACCCTATAGCCGATTTAACAGCGGGTGAGGTGTTTGAATTTTTGAGATATTTACAAGCACCTGACGAAATTATAAATAAGCCCCCGTCAGCAGGACTTTATGAGGGACAGACCGATGAGGATGATATGGGTGTAACCTATGCAGCCATTGATGAGTATATTTTAAACGGCAATGCCCATTCTCACGATGCAGAGATTATAAGAAGATATCACAGTACCAGTGAGCATAAAAGGAGAATGCCACTGTATTACGGCGAAGAATAATAAAAACGCAAAATGAAAGGAGGTATGAAAAATGGTTGATGTATGCTTACCCGGAACAGGCGGAATGCTGCCGCTTGTGCGCAGATACTTGACTTGCTGCTGGATAGAGGTTATGGGCAAAGCCATACTTATAGACTGTGGCGAGGGCACACAGATAGCACTTTCCGCGTCAGACTGTAAGACCAGCCGTTTGGAGTGCCTTCTTATAACGCATTTTCACGCAGATCATATATCAGGCTTACCCGGACTTATGCTTACTTTGGGTAATCAGGGTAAAACCACGCCTCTTGTGATTGCAGGGCCTAAGGGACTGGGTAAGATCGTTTCAAGCCTTCTTGTAATTGCACAGAAGCTGCCTTTTGAAATAATTATAAAGGAGTTAAGCTTTAAAGAATGTGAAAGCTTTGATATAGCAGGCCTTAAGGTAGAAACCCTTCCTTTAAAGCATAAAGTTCCCTGTCTTGGCTATAGTGTAACCTATGAACGCAAACCGGTTTTTAATCCTGAAAAAGCCGCAGCTCTTAATATTCCGGTGACGTACTATAAGAATCTGCACGCAGGCGAAACAGTTGAGATAGACGGTAAAACATACACGCCTGATATGGTTATAGACGGACAGAGAGAACCATTTAAAATTACTTATTGCACAGACACGTCACCTTTTGACGGGATTGCGGATTTTGCCGCAGGCTCCGACCTTTTTATCTGCGAGGGAATGTATTGCGATGAAGAAATGCGTGATAAAATGGACGAGAAGCACCATATGCTGTTTTCAGATGCTGCGCATATAGCGTCAAAGGCGGCTGTTCCTGAGCTGTGGCTCACACACTATAGTCCTGCTTTGGTAAAACCTTCCGACTTTGCGGATAAGGTGAAGGAGATTTTCCCCGAAACAGTAGTTTCTCACGATGGAATAAGG
>JAZNZL010000213.1:0-4969 GCA_045594925.1 Clostridia bacterium | reverse complement strand
GCAGCAGCTTAAGGATGCTATAGAAAATGCTTTTAAATACGATGGCAAGGTGCTTGTTGAGGAGCTTTTAAAGGGCCATGAGGTGGAATGTGCTGTTCTGGGTAACAGCGGCAACGTGAAAGCATCCACAGTAGGCGAGATAGTAGCAGATGAAGAGTTTTATACATTCGATTCCAAATACTCTTCAACCTCACAGACAAAGCTGCATATACCTGCACTTATAAGCGATACCGCTATGGAAACTGTCCGCACTTACGCTGTAAAGGCTTTTGAGGCGCTTTCGGGCAGAGGCCTTTCCAGAGTAGACTTTTTTGTAGACGGCGAAAGTGTAAAAATCAATGAGATAAACACTCTGCCCGGATTTACAAGTATAAGTATGTATCCCAAGCTCTTTGACTATTCGGGAATAGGCTATAGTGAGCTTTTAACACAGCTTATAGAGCTTGCTGAAAAATAATTTTGTAAAAGGATTGGTTTTGTGGATAACAGAGCAATAGGCGTTTTTGATTCAGGACTTGGCGGTCTTACCTGTGTAAGAGAGCTTGCACAGCTGCTGCCCGGCGAAAAGGTGATTTACTTCGGCGACACCGGCAGAGTGCCGTATGGCTCACGTTCTGAAGAAACAATTAAAAAGTATGTCCGTCAGGATATAAATTTCTTGCTTTCACATCCGGTTAAGATGGTGGTTGCCGCTTGCGGCACTGCCAGTGCAGTTGCCCTCGATGATATGGCGCAGTCTTTTGACGTTCCTGTTGCAGGCGTTGTGGAGCCTGCGGTTGAAGCTGCGTATAAAGCCACGAAAAGCGGTAGAATCGGTGTTATCGGCACAAGCGGAACTGTGAAAAACGGCAAGTACAGTGAGCTTTTAAAAAGCAAAGATGCTTCGCTGTATGTTTGTTCCAAGGCTTGCCCAATATTTGTACCTCTTGTGGAAAACGGCTTTGCAGAACACGAAATGGCGTATCTGGCGTGTAAAGAGTATCTTAAGGATATCAAAGAGCAAAACGTTGACACATTGATACTTGGCTGCACACATTATCCAATAATGAAAAATGCGGTAGCAAAATTTATGGGTAATGATGTAACCTTAATAGACCCCGGCGCCTGCCTTGCTCACTATGTTAAAGCATATCTTGAAAGTAACAATATGCTTTCGTCTGTTGAGCAGAGCGAAAACGAGTATTACGTAAGCGACGTTCCCGCTGATTTTGAGAAAACAGCCGGCTTGTTTTTAGGCTGTAACATAGGCGGATGCGTTAAAAAAACTGACATAGAGAAGTACTGACGGAGGATAAAAATTGAAAAACACAAACTGTGTAATATCTGTAAAAGGAATGCAGAATTACTGTGATGAAGGACTAGACCCCGGCGACGTGGAGATGATGGCTGAGGGTGTGATTTATGAAACAGATGGCAAGGTTTTTGCCGAGTATGAGGAAACCGAAGCTACCGGTATGGAGGGTACAGTCACATCGGTTGAGATGTGCAGTGAGTATGTGTCACTTATGCGGTCGGGTAAAACAGATATGACTCTGCTGTTTATAAAGGGCAGGCAAACCACTAATTATTATGACACCCCCTTTGGTGTAATAGTTATGGGGCTTGACACTCAGGAAATAGAAAACGAAATGACCCCTGACGGCGGCAGGATAAAAGTAACGTATGGAATAAGTATGAATAATGTGTTTACCGGAACAAACACATTTGAGATAAACGTAAGAAAGGTTTGACAGGTGATATAATATGAATATAATCAGCACCATTAAAAATCAGATTGAAGAGATGGTAAAATCGGCAGCGGTAAAGAGCGGATACGCTGTAACAGATGTGGAGATTGAAATCCCTGCTGACAGAAAGAACGGAGATTTTTCTGTAAATACAGCTATGAAGCTTACTAAAATTGCCAAGAAACCACCGCGTGAGATAGCATCTGCCCTTACGGAAGCCTTCGATACTGAGGGTACATATATTGACAGGGTAGAGATAGCCGGACCCGGATTTATCAATTTTTATTTAAAGGACAGCTGGCGTTATGACGGGCTTAAGGCTGTGCTTGCTGAGGGTGAGAACTTCGGTAAAACTGACTTGGGTAAGGGTAAAAAGGTTATGGTTGAGTTCGTATCAGCAAATCCCACAGGCCCTATGCATATGGGAAATGCCCGTGGTGGTGCACTGGGCGATACACTCGCAAATGCGCTTTCCTGGGCAGGCTTTGACGTTACAAAGGAGTTTTATGTAAACGATGCCGGTGCGCAGATAGAAAAGTTTGCAAATTCTCTTGAAGCAAGATACATTCAGCAGCTTAAAGGCGAAGATGCTGTAGAGTTTCCCGAAGACGGCTATCAGGGTGACGATATTAAAGAGCACGCTAAAAACTTTATTGCGATAAACGGCGATAAATATCTTGAATGCAGCAGCGAAGAACGGAGAGCAGCTCTTGTGGATTATGCACTTGAGCTTAATATCAAAGGTCTTGTGGATGGTCTTGCAAAGTACAGAATTTTCTATGATGTGTGGTTCAGAGAAAGCACAATCCACGCAAACGGCGAGGTTGCCCAGACTATAGAAGACCTTAAGAAAAGCGGAATTACCTATGAAAAAGACGGCGCGCTTTGGATAAAAACAACCCTTTTCGGCAGCGAAAAGGATGAGGTTTTGATACGTGCCAACGGAATCCCCACATACTTTGCGGTGGATATTGCTTATCATAAGAATAAGTTTGCAGTACGCGGCTTTGATAAAGTAATAAACGTATGGGGCGCTGACCATCACGGACACGTAGCACGTATGAAGGGTGCTATGGATGCCATCGGTATTGATTCATCAAAGCTTGAGATAGTTATAATGCAGCTTGTACGTCTTATGCGTAACGGCGAGGTTGCCAGAATGAGTAAGCGTACCGGTAAGATGATAACTATGAACGACCTTATAGACGAAATTGGTGTAGATGCGGCGAGATTTTTCTTTAATCTCCGTCAGGCGGGCAGCCATCTTGATTTTGACCTTGACCTTGCTATTGCACAAAACAGCGACAATCCGGTGTTCTATGTGCAGTATGCCCACGCAAGAATCTGCAGTATTATACGAACACTGGAAGCTGAAGGTGTTGAGTTTAAGGGCGATGCAGACCTTAAGCTTTTAACAGACCCGTCAGAGCTGGCTCTTGCTGAAAAAATAGTTTCACTTCCTGAGGAAATCAATCAGGTAGCTTTAAGCTCAGAGCCAAGCAGACTCACCAGATACGTTTTAGACCTTGCGGCAATGTTCCATTCGTTCTATAATTCCTGTAAGGTAAAAACCGAAGATGCCAGCCTCACTCAGGCGCGCCTTGCACTTGTGTATGCTGCGCGCACAGTAATAAGAAACGTATTCGAAATACTTAAAATTTCTGCTCCTGAAAAAATGTAATTGAAAGGATAATCCCAATGAAAAAGTCATTTAAAAAGTTTTCAGCAATGCTTCTCTCCTGTATACTTGCTTTTTCCTGTGTAGCACCTGCTTCGGCAGCATCTGTCAATGCCAATCTTTCAAATATATTGATTGATGCAGTAGTTGAGCATATAGTAGAAAATTATAAATACGAGGCGACCGCTGAGGAGCTATACAGCGTTGCTCTTAAAACCCTGATTCTTGATAATCCTGAGCTTTTGGATGCAGCACTTAAGGCTATGTATGGAAGCCTTGACCAGTATTCACAGTACTTTACTACTGATGAATTCAATCGTTTTATAGACAGTATGAAAGGTGAATTCTGCGGAATAGGTGTAACCATTATGGAGTTTGAAGATGGGCTTTTGATTACAGAGGTTCATAAGCAGTCCCCTGCAGAAGCTGTCGGCTTTTCAAAAGGCGATGTTATAGTAAGTGCAGACGGCACCGATATACGCGGTATGGCTATAGAAGAAGCACGGTCTTATATAGTAGGCGCTGAGGGCACCCCTGTAAAGATTGGTATAATCCGTAACGGTCAGCCAATGGAGTTTGACGTGATTCGCGGTAATGTTGTTACAGAGGCAGGCTTTTATCAGATTTTAGAGGGTAACATTGGATATATTCAGTTTTCTGCATTTGACCAGACTTCAGATGATTTTATGAAGAGCGCTCTTGAAGCACTTAAAGACACTAAAAGCATAATCCTTGATTTGCGGTATAATCCCGGCGGAACACTGGAGGATTTGCAGTCTATTGCAGGTATGACCTTGCCAAAGGGTCCTGTTATGCATCTTTCATATAAGGATAACCAGCTACTTACAATAGAAAATGATAAAAACGGCTTTTCCAAAAAGCTTGTAGTGCTTGTAAACGGTGCAACCGCCAGTGCGGCAGAGGCGTTTTCAGCGGCTGTTCAGGATTATAATGTAGGTGTTGTGGTAGGCGAGAGAACAGTTGGTAAAGGCACTATGCAGGTGGTAAATTCACTTCTTTTCGGCGGCGGATATAAGCTTACTGTTGCTGAATATCTTTCCCCTGAAAAAAGAACAATAAATAAGATAGGCGTAATACCGGATTATGGGGTTGAGCCTAAAACAGTTAAATACAGCGATGATTACTTTGAGAAAGTAACCTACGACAGAGTGCTTAGATTGGGCGATACCGGTGCTGACGTACTTGCTATGGAGCAGAGATTGAATATTATGGGTTACGGCGTAGGAGTACCCGATAAAGTGTTTGACGAAGACACCTTCTATGCAGTAAAGAAATATCAGGAGGTTTCAGGGCTTTACCCCTATGGCGTTCTGGATATCACCACACAGCTCAGCATCCACAGCTTTTTGCAGACAAAGGATATAGTCCTTGATTCTGCTCTTGAAAAAGCCATTGAAATAGCCGGCGGAGATATTGACGCATATATAAAAGAAGCCGCTGCTGAAAGAACTGTATCACAGAATAATAATTGACGGACAAAAATCAAGTGTTGGGAGATGCACAGATGAAAAGATATATGATAATTGATGGAAACAGTATCATA
>JAZNZL010000212.1:0-2353 GCA_045594925.1 Clostridia bacterium | reverse complement strand
CGAATATCCATATTGACGCTCATTTCAAAAACATTATCAAGCCCTTGTACCTTTTTCGTGCGCAAAGACGGATAAAACGGATTTTGAACAAATAATTTTAATTTGCCTGAAACTAATTTCTGTTCTTGGATTGTCAATGATTTTAGATTTTTTTCAAATTCTTTTGTGTATTTTAATTTATACATTGTCTATATTTATCCCCATATCCGCGAACATATCTTCGACTGTATCGAAACTTTCCTGTGCAGTAAGTTCGATTTCGGAGTTCTTTATCAATTTTGCAATTTTTAACAGCTTGTCTTTGGGATATACTACAACCGGACAAAGAAATATTCCGCCGTCTTTTTCAACAATGTCAAATTTATCGCCTTCGGAAATCCCTAATTTTTTAATAATTTCTGCTGGTATGGTAATTTGAGAACGACCTCTGATTTCAGCTAACATATACAATCACTCCTCATAAATTCTGAAATTCCGATTTTCTTACAATGTTATTATATGCAAATTTTTTAAAAAAGTCAATATTATTTTAGAATTTTTAAAATTACCTGAAAAATAGCATAACAAACATTCAACCGGACTTGTTTTGTGCTGTTAAAAATCACACTTTTGAAAAAGGGGATTTAAGTCCGTTTTCGGCTTAAATCCCCTTAACTGATATACTGCAAGTTCTCTTTATCTTTTAATTACAGATTTTTCATCCAGTCCTCATTAACCTTTATAGCGTATTCAACTGCTTCTTTAGCAGGTCCGCCTATTATTTTGCGGTCGTTTACACAGGTTTTAAGGTCTATTGCATTGTAGATATCGTCTTCTATAATATCGCTGCAGGCTTTAAATTCATCTATAGTGAACTGGTCAAGGCTTTTTCCTTTGTCAAGGGCATAAGCCACCATCTTGCCTACAACCTCGTGCGCCTGACGGAACGGCATTCCTTTTTTTACAAGATAGTCAGCAGCATCGGTTGCGTTTGTAAATCCGCCCTTTGCACCGTTTTCCATATTCTCTTTGTTTATCTTCATAGTGCGTATCATCTTGGTAAATACGGGAACACACAGCTTTACAGTATCTATCGCATCAAAAACGCACTCCTTGTCCTCCTGCATATCCTTGTTGTATGCTAAGGGCAAGCCCTTCATAGTTGTAAGTATAGACATTAAATCGCCGAACACACGTCCTGACTTACCGCGAATAAGCTCAGCCACATCGGGGTTTTTCTTCTGGGGCATAATAGAGCTTCCTGTAGAGCAGGCATCATCCATTTCAATAAAGGCAAATTCGTTTGTGTTCCATAGAATAAGCTCCTCGCTGAAGCGGCTCAAGTGTACCATAATAATTGAAAGTATACTTGCAAGCTCCATCACAAAGTCTCTGTCAGAAACACCGTCAAGTGAGTTTAGGGTTATTGCGTCAAAGCCGAGCTTGTCTGCCACAAACTGTCTGTCAAAAGGATATGTAGTTGCCGCCAACGCTCCTGAGCCAAGAGGCATAACATTGGTGCGGTCCTTCCAGTCTGCAAGCCTTGTAAGGTCGCGCTTAAACATCTCAAAATACGCCATAAGATGATGTGCTAAAGTAATAGGCTGTGCTTTTTGCAGATGTGTGTAGCCGGGCATAATAGTATCGAGATTTTCCTTTGACATATCCATAAGGCAGGAAAGAAGCGCCTTTAAAAGAGCAGAAATCTCCTTTTCCTCATCCATAAGATACATCTTAATATCAAGAGCTACCTGGTCGTTACGGCTTCTGCCGGTGTGGAGTCTTTTGCCTACATCGCCTATGCGGTCAATCAGCAGAGTTTCCACGTTCATATGAATATCCTCTGCATCAACTGAAAATTCCACCTTGCCGTTTTCTATATCCTCTAAAAGCTCGCCTAAAGCATTCACTAAAATTCTACTGTCTTCTTCAGATATTACACCGCATTTTCCAAGCATAGTAGCGTGTGCTATACTACCCTTTATATCCTGACGGTACATTCTGGCGTCAAAGTGGATAGACGAGTTAAAATCGTTAACCTCAGAATCAGTGTTTTTACTGAATCTTCCTCCCCAAAGCTTCATAATATCTCCAATCCTTTCTGTACTAATGAAACTGTTCATATCATATTTTATAATAAAAAGAAGTAAAAATCAATCGGTAAATAAAAAAATGTTAATGGTTTGTTCATTGACAAATATATGCGTATATGGTAAAATGTCATAAAAAGGAGATTGGAATATGAGTGTAAAAGAGATTTTAATAATGCATATTTTGACTCAGGGCGAATATTTTTTGAGGATTCTTATATCCGGTATATGCGGTATAATGATAGGTTATGAGCGTAAAAACAGGCTTAAAGAAGCAGGAATCC
>JAZNZL010000211.1:0-4912 GCA_045594925.1 Clostridia bacterium | reverse complement strand
AAGCCCTTGCCTATGCACACTGCATACAAAAAGCTTGGTTTCGACATTAAAGACTACCCCAATGCCTATGCTCACTTTGCAAACGAAATTTCTCTGCCTCTTCACACCTGCTTAACTGACGAGATGGTAGACTATGTGATTGAAAACTATGTTGCTATTTTAAAGGAGTATATAAAATAATGTATAAACATTTTTTTAAAAGATTCATTGATATAATAGGCGGTTTAGTTGGCTGCGCCTTATTTGCAATTGCGTTTGTATTTGTGGCTCCCATTATACATTTTACCGACAAAGGGCCCGTATTCTACAACGCATCAAGACGCGGCAAAGGCGGAAAATCATTTAAAATGTATAAATTCCGTTCTATGAAGGTTAACTCTCCAAACCTTAAAAACGCCGACGGCTCTACATATAATGGCGATGACGACCCAAGAGTTACCAAAATAGGCAAAATAATGAGAAAAACCAGCATTGACGAGCTTCCTCAGTTTATAAACGTATTAAAGGGCGATATGAGTCTTGTTGGTCCAAGACCTACTCTTGACACAACACCTTTTGATCAGGTGGACAAAAGCACAATCAAAAGATTTGACGTTCGCCCCGGTATAACAGGTTACAGTCAGGCATACTTCAGAAATTCCATACCACAGAGCGAGAAAGCCAAAAACGATTGCTACTATGCTGAAAACGTGAGCTTTATTATGGACGTAAAGGTGATTTTCAAAACTATTTCTTCTGTGATTATGCGCAAAAATATCTTTGTTACAGCTGAAATTACCGGTAACGCTGCAGAAGCTGCGAAAGAAGAAGTAGGTGCAGGTAAATGAAAAAACTTCTCATTATAGGCGCTTCTATCCTGCAGTTGCCTGCTATTAAAAAGGCAAAAGAGCTGGGATATTACGTGGGTGTTATTGATTACGACCCAAAAGCTATAGGAATATCATTTGCTGATGAATATTTCAATGTGAGCACCATTGATGCTGACGGGGTTGCCGATGTGGCAAAAAAATTCAATCCACAGGGCATTATGACCTTAGCTACTGATATGCCTATGAGGTCTGTTGCAAAAGCGTCCGAGGCTTGCGGTCTGCCGGGTATTTCTATGGATACGGCAATCAAGTGTACTGACAAAGGCGAAATGATTAAGGCTTTTAAGGAGCACAACGTGGCTCATCCCTGGTTTTACATAGCAGAAAGCGAAGATGATATAAAAAGTATTTCAGCCTTAGCCTCATACCCCTGCATTATGAAGCCAACCGACAGCTCCGGAAGTCGCGGTGTGGTTTTGATAGAAAGTGCCCACCAACTGAAAAAAGAATATGCTTACGCAAAAAACTATTCACGTTGCGGCTCCGTTATTGTTGAGGAATATCTGGCAGGCTCTGAAGTAAGCGTTGAGATAATTGTAACCGACGGCGCAGTAAACGTGCTTCAGGTTACGGACAAGCTCACCACCGGTGCTCCGCACTTTGTGGAGATGGGACATTCTCAGCCAAGCAGACTCGGTGACGAAAATGTAAGCAGCATAAAAGCGCTTGCAGAACAAGCCGTAAAGGCTGTAGGCATCACAAACGGCCCCGCCCACGTGGAGATTATGCTTACAGAAAACGGACCTAAAATGATTGAGCTTGGCGCCAGAATGGGTGGCGATTGTATAACCACACATCTTGTACCTCTTTCAACGGGTATAGATATGATAAAGGCAACAATTGAGATTGCCTGCGGCGAAAAGCCCGACATTACACCAAAATTCAGCAAAGGCAGTGCCATAAGGTATTTTAATGCAAACAAAGGAACAATTACAGCTATTGAAAATACTGCTGACGCTTCAAAAATCGACGGTGTTCAGGAAATATCATTTACAAAAGGTATCGGTGATGTTTCCGGCGAAATCGGAAGCAGCACAGATAGAATTGGCTTTGTTATATCACAAAGCGACACCGCAGAGAATGCCGTTTGCGTTTGCCGAAAAGCTGGCGAAACAGTGAAAATCACTGTTGAGTGAAGTAAATTATAATCAGTTATTACAATAAGGAGATATAATAATGGATTTAAAAAACAAAACTCTGCTCTTGATGGGCGGCGGCGCATATGCCAACGACATTCAGCGGTACAAGGAAGAAACCGGATTCAGAATTGTTGCTTTAGGAAGAGATTCAAACACACCCATCGCAAAAATTTCAGATGCCTTTTACCAGGTTGACACACAAAACATTGATGGTGTTGTAGATGTAGTTAATAAGGAAAATGTTGACGGGATTTTTGTCGGCTCTTCAGAAGTAAATATTGCACCTGCAACAAAGGTCAGCGAACTTACAAATGCAAGATTTTATGTTACAAGCAATCAGTGGGATATTCTTGCAAACAAGGCATTATTTAAAGAATACTGTCGCAAGTATAATGTCCCTGTAGTTCCGGAATACAAAATACCTGAAAACTATACACGAGAAGATATTGAAAAGCTTCCGTTCCCTGTGTTGCTGAAACCCACTGACAGTTCAGGAGCACGTGGGATGAATGCATGCCACAATGCTGATGAATTTGACGAATTGTATAAAGAAGCTTTAAAATGGTCAAAGAAAAAAGAAGTCATAATTGAAGACCTTATTACAGATGCTGATGAGGTGTTTTTCCAATATACCATCCAGGATGGGGTTTGCTCGTTAACATCTTGTTTTACAAAGGTGTTCGTAAACAGTGATAACAAAAATCTTATTCTGCCAATATTCCATATGTATCCCAGCAAATATATTGATGAGTATTTTGAAAATGTTCATCAGGGCGTGCTTGATATGTTTAAAGCCATAGACGTTCAAAACGGCGTTATGACACTTCAAAGTTTCTACAAAGACGGAACATTCTACATTTTTGAAGCCGGATTCAGAATGGGCGGAGCGCAAAACTATATACTCACTGATTATCAATGGGGTATTAACTCACTGGAATGTATGATAAATTATGCTTTAACAGGCAGTATGAACGACACACCTATTATTGACATTGACAATGCGCGCTTTCGTCATCCCTGTTGTAATTATTACGTTGGCCTTAAAGCCGGAACAATAGCTAAAATTGGCGGGTTGGAAGAAGTTAATGCCCTTGATGGCGTGCTCAATATAACCGTTATGTGTAAAGAAGGCGAAGAAATCCTTGAAACAAATGCTCTGGAGCGAATTTGCTTGAGAATTCACGTTGTAGGAAGTACCCCTGAAGAACTTGCTGAAACATTAGTAAAAATAAGCGATACACTGGATATTGTTTCTACTGATGGTGAAGATATGCAGATAGAACATCTCACTTACGAACGTTGTATTAAAGCAATTATCGACACCACCTCCTTTTCAGTAAAGTTGTGATTTGTAATTATACATAATTCACCTTATTTTACAAATCCAAATATTATAAACTGAGGTGGTAATTTTGGATTTGAAAAATTTAAATATTACGCTTGGACAGCTCCTTCAGGAGCCGAAAGCAAAGAAAATTCTTTCAAGAGAATTTCCTACGATGATAAACTCGCCTATGGTAAGGCTATATTCATCGATGCCTTTGCGCAGGATTATAGGATATTCAAAAGGTGTTGTTTCTCAGGAAAAGATACGGGCGATTATAAAAGAGCTTGAAATGATTTGAATATTTAAAAGGACGCATCTTTCTAAGCTGCGTCCTTTTTGTTAACCTGAAGTTACTTAAAAAATCTTTACAAAACAGGATTTCTGATGTATAATAATTGATTATACGTAAGGGTTTGAAAGAAGGGTTTTATATGTTTAAAATATTGAAAAAACGTATTTTAAACCAACAGGTAAAGCTTTTGGAAATTGATGCTCCTTTGATTGCAAAAAAAGCCGAACCGGGACAGTTTATTATTTTACGCATAAACGAGGATGGCGAAAGAATTCCTCTTACTATAGCTGATTTTGACAGAGAAAAAGGCTCAGTAACCATAATATTTCAGGAAGTGGGCGCCACTACGAAGCTTCTGGGTACTCTGAACGAAGGGGATTTTATTCTGGATTTTGTGGGACCTCTTGGTGTGGCATCACATCTTGACGGATACAAAAAGGTTGCTGTTATTGGCGGCGGATTAGGCAGCGCAATAGCATATCCTCAAGCTAAAAAGCTTTATAATATGGGCGCGCAGGTTGATGTTATAACGGGCTTTCGGAATGAGAGTCTTATAATTTTAGAAGACGAGGTTAAAAAGGTAAGCACAAACGCATTTATCACTACTGATGACGGCTCAAACGGAGTCAAAGGCTTTGTTACTGATATTTTAAAATCACGGATAGACAACGGCGAAAATTACGATTTGGTAATAGCCATAGGGCCTTTGCCTATGATGAGGGCTGTATGTGATTTAACAAAGCCCTACGGCATTAAAACAATTGTAAGTATGAATCCGGTTATGATTGACGGGACAGGTATGTGCGGCGGATGTCGCGTTACTGTTGGCGGCGAAACAAAATTTGCCTGCGTTGACGGACCTGATTTTGACGGGCATCTGGTGGATTTTGATGCTGCTATAAACAGGCAGAAAATGTATAAAAAAGAAGAAGCATTGAGCGAAAATCACAAGTGCCGCATAGGATTGGGGGAAAATCACAATGGCTAATATGAGTCCGGTTAAAACTCCCATAGATGAGCAGGATCCTCATATAAGAAACAAAAACTTTGACGAGGTTTCTTTGGGATATACTCCCCAGCAGGCTATGGAAGAGGCTGCCAGATGCCTGAACTGCAAGCACAAGCCTTGCGTTTCCGGATGTCCGGTTAATGTTAAAATCCCTGAATTTATTGCGCTTATTGCTGAAGGCAAGTTTGAAGAAGCCTATCTTAAAATTACAGAAACAAACTCTCTGCCAAGTCGGACGTAGCCATGTCGTTCTGTGAGCCAAGGAGTTGTGTCATA
>JAZNZL010000210.1:0-2427 GCA_045594925.1 Clostridia bacterium | reverse complement strand
CCACGTTAAAATACTCGCTAATCCGACAAGGATTAGTTGCGTTTTTGCCTTGTTTAGACAAAAATCATCTCACTTAAAATTCTCCGACCTAAAAAGGACGAAATTTTGAGTAGATTTTGGTGCGGAGGACGAAGATAGGCTGTCGCCTTTCGAGGACGACAAGCTAAAATATGCCGAAATTTCGCCTTTTTAGGCGGGTTCGGATAACTAACTTCAGGTTACTGTTAAAATATTTCTTTTACTCTAAGGCGCACTGCATTTAGCGCGTGCTTTACAGTTACTGTTCTTATCCGTTCTCTGCTACCCGAAAGATGCAGTTCCCTGCAGATGCATCCGCCCTTACTGTCTGCAACACCCACATACACAAGGCCTACGGGCTTTTTATCTGTTCCGCCACCTGGTCCGGCTATGCCGGTTACGCTTACACCTATATCTGCGCCGGATGCTTTGAGCACGCCAACCGCCATCTCTTTTGCAGTTTGTTCACTTACAGCGCCGTATTTTTTAAGTGTATCATGAGATACTCCCAAAAGCTTTTCTTTCATTTCATTACTATAGGTTATAACACCCATTTCATAAACTTCCGAAACACCCGGAACTGACGTTAGGTATTCACCTATTTTACCACCGGTACAGGATTCTGCTGTGGCAATTTTCAAGCCCTTTTCCTTAAGCAGTTTATAAACCGAATCCTGAAGCTGTTCTCCGCCGTAGCCGAATATTATATCTCCCGCTATTTTAACTATCTCCGTTTCAACAGGTTCAAAGCGTGCATCCGCCTCCTGCTGTGTACGCGCTTTGGTTGTTAATCGCAGCATAACCCCCGCATCCTTGGCATAGGGGGCGATTGTAGGGTCGGTTTGATTTTCCATTACAGGCTTAAGCATATCCTCAAGCCGTGATTCGCCTATACCAAAGGTATTTATCTCTCTGGAATAAAGCTGCTCCTTACATTTTTTACGAAAATACGAGAATACGCTTTCTTCAAACATAGGCTTCATCTCTGATGGCGGCCCGGGCAGAAATACAGCTGTTTTTCCGTCTTTCTCTATTATACCGCCGGGCGCGGTGCCGTTATTGTTATCAAGTATTATACAGCCTTCGGGCATATCCGCCTGCTTAAAATTTGACGGAACTGCTGACGCGTGTATTTTATTAAAATATGCTCTTATCCGCTGTTCACTTTTTTCGTCACGAATGAGCTTAAGACCAAAGCACTCTGCCACTGTTTCCTTTGTTAAATCGTCTGCAGTGGGGCCAAGCCCTCCTGTCAATATAACCACATCACTACGTTCCAAAGCGCCCATCACTGCAGCCTTGAGCCTTGCAGGATTATCCCCTACAGTAGTCTGGTAAAAAACACTTATACCAAGTGCCGCCAGCTGTGTGGAAATATACTGTGCATTCGTATTTAATATTTCTCCCAAAAGCAGTTCTGTTCCTACGGATATAAGCTCTGCATTCATATTCTAAGACTCCTTATACTATTATTGTTTCAGTGCCGTTTACCGCTTCATCTATAAGTGCTTCACAGTCAAGCAGTGCCTGATATTTTACAACCTTATCAAGACGCGGCTTAGTACTCGGTCTTTTAGGAGTAAACACTGTACAGCAATCCTCATAGGGAAGAATTGATGTATCAAAGGTACCTATTTCCCGTGCCATATCTACAATATCGTTTTTATCCATACCGATAAGCGGTCTGAAAACCGGCATATCCACAGCATCGTTTGTAACGCCAAGTGCCAGCATAGTCTGGCTTGCAACCTGACCAAGACTTTCGCCTGTTACAAGTGCATCACAGCCATTATTACGGGCAATCTTCTCAGATATTGCCATCATAAATCTACGCATTATAAGAGTCAAATACTCTTCAGGACATTTATCCCTTATCTGCAGCTGAATCTCTGTAAAGGGAACAACGTGCACTTTAATTTTACCCACATATTCAGAAACAATTCCCGCAAGCTTCAAAACCTTATCCTTTGCTCTGTCACTTGTATAGGGATAGCTGAAAAAGTGGATGGCCTCAAGTGCTACGCCGCGTTTTGCAATCATATATCCTGCAACGGGGCTGTCTATACCGCCCGAAAGCAAAAGTGCCGCTTTACCTCCGGTTCCAACAGGCATTCCTCCAATACCCTTTTCTCTGCCGGTATGCACGAACGCATTATCATCACGGATCTCTGCGTGCACAACCACATCGGGATTATGGACATCCACCTTAAGATGGGAATAGTTATCAAGTATAAATCCGCCTACCTCATCACATATTTCGGGGGATTTCAAAGGAAATTTTTTATCGGAACGCTTTGCCTCCACCTTAAAGGTTTTTGCATTACTCAGCGTATCACGGAGATACTCCTTTGAAACGGAAATTATTTTGTCAATATCCTTTTCGACCTCTGCCGCACGGGAAATATTTAC
>JAZNZL010000209.1:0-2443 GCA_045594925.1 Clostridia bacterium | reverse complement strand
GCACCGGCAGTACCATTTATTGTAGTGCCGTCTGCTGACTCAACATAAAAGTCCTGCTCTAACTTAATGTTATAGAAACCTGTACCAAGTCCCTTGGCATCAGAAGCACCGTAACCATACGGACCATTAGCGTTAGCTTTGTA
This sequence comes from Clostridia bacterium, assembly GCA_045594925.1. Taxonomy (GTDB): domain Bacteria; phylum Bacillota; class Clostridia; order UMGS1810; family UMGS1810; genus SIG455. The sequence goes on along the minus strand of JAZNZL010000209.1, from coordinate 2,300 downwards.
CAATGTTTCCTCTGCGCCAGCGATATCAGCATTAGTTGTTGCAGTGTGTCTTGTGGTAAACCATTTAGCTACATTCAGGTATGTACTACTGTTCATAGAAATACCGTTTGCATCCACATCAACACCCTTAATGGTGATTACATTAGATTTTGTGGCTTCTACAAGAGCGCCGTCAATAAATCTCTGTGCATAATAGGTGTTAGTACCTGCTGATACAGGCAATGCAACAGTATTTGCAACTGAGCTTGTAAGGTTAGTAACCTCTGTACCGTTATGGAAGTACTTAACTGTACCTGCCTGATATTCTGTTAAGGTAATTGCATCGAACAATACTTTAGAACCAGCCAAAACAGTAAGATTATTAGCTGTTTCAATTGTATTGGTCTGGTGAACACTAAATGCAAGCGGCGCCATAATGTCTGTGGGAGCGATGCTTGCGAATGTGAATGTTTCTGTTTTGAGTTCGCCTATCAAGCCCTGAGCGATATTGCCTTCAGCATCTACCAAAGCAACGTATACGCTGGCTTCTGTCAGCTCTTCTGCTGATGTGATATGTGTAGCAACGGGTGAAGCTTCGCCTTCTGCGTTAACTGTAACTTCGTCAGATGTAGCAGTGCCGTTTACAAAGATCTTTGCTGTGTAGTCTTCTGCATAATCTTCAAGGTCTTTACCAAATACAGTGATGGTATCAGCTGCTTCATCAATTGTAGCAGAGATAGAAGGGTTATAAGCATTAGCACTTGCTGCGATAGATTCGAATGTAACTGAATTAGATTTTACAGGTTCAAAAGCATTAAGAACATTATTGTCTTCATCTACGAAAGCAACGTAAACAGTAGCGTTTGTCAATGCTTCAGGTACGGATATGCTTGTAGGTGCAGTGTCGCCTTCAGCATTGATTACAACAGCATCCTCTGTAGGTGCACCGTTTACAAATACCTTTGCTGCATACTGAGATGCTGTAAACTCATCTACATCAGTACCTGTAACTATTACCTTGTCGTTTACATCATCAGCTTCAGCTGTGAGTGCGGGGTAATAAGGGATAGTATCCAAATCATTTTTATTGCTTAGATTTACCTTTGTATGATATACATTTCCGCCGGATATGCTATTACCATTATGGTAAACATATTGACCCCAGCTTCCTGATAAATTTGTGTCTATTTGTTTAGCAATAAGAATGTTATTGAAGTATAAATCCGGCTTAGCTACAACTGTGCCATCGCTTAATGTGTACTCATACACAACCATTTCAAAATCATTCCAAGCCTTATATGAGGCGTTAAATCCTGTTGAGTATCTGGCTGTTGTACTGCTATTGTAGTTTACATATATGCCAAGACCATTTTTTAATATTCTGATGTAACTATGAGCATCAGGGAATGGATCGAAAAGACCTATGTATGCATCGCTGATAGTAGTATCATTAATATAAACACTGGTTGAAGTTCTGTATGCCTGCATATTTGCAAGATTGATGCCGCTTTTTGAATTTGTTGAAGAACCATCATAAGTGTAACCAGCAGAAGAAGAAGCAGGGTTCTGACTTATAGTTGTTCCGTTTACGCCTGTTGTTGTGCTGTAAGCAGGGAAATATCCAACATTTTCACGCTGTGAAAGAGCTTCTTTTAAATCTGCATCTTCGATAGCATCAACATCAACTGATGTAAAACGTGTGGAGGATGTTTCCATAGTTCCTGCAATTGTCTGAAGACCGTATACGTTTACTGAATTTGAAGCAACGCCGTCAACTTCAGCAGTGAACACGTTAGGACCAGCGTTAGCCACCTTAAGAGCAACAAAGTCTGCCTTGTTCAAGGGAGTGTCTATACGAAGACCGTTGGCTACTGTAGCTTCCTCTCCGTTAACATAATATGCAGCTCCGTCAACTTTATTAAACAGCACATACTTGCCTGCATCGGCAAAGGGTGCACTGTTGATATTCGCGAGCTGATTACTTGCTACGAGGCTAAGCTCAGGAGCAGCGAATACTGTGACAGTCAAACTGCCCAAAAGCAGCATTACTGACAAAAGAATTGATAAAAATCTTTTCATTATCATTTTCCTTTCTTTATATAAAAATATTTTAAAAACTAATTGGGTTTTATGATATTTTACAAGTGGTGAAAAAATGTTGTGAAATGCCGTTTTCACGACATTTTTGAAGGTTTTTGAAATTAAAAAAATCACAAAAATATAACATTTTACCTACTAATATCACATAAACAGTTTACACGACTTTTTCAACATTCTCAATGGCGCAAAAATCCCGTTTTCAGGCAAATTACGGAAAATAT
>JAZNZL010000208.1:0-3265 GCA_045594925.1 Clostridia bacterium | reverse complement strand
TAAAGAGAAGAATATCCTCTACTATACAAAGAACGCATCAGGACAGATAACATCGCTTATTTTAAACGACGTAACAGGCGATGCTTATAAATATGGTATTGTAACGGCTGCACAGACAAGTAATAAGGATATGTCCATAAGTGGAAGATATACTGTAGATATTGCAGGCAGGAGCTATTCGCATAATCTTTCAGCCGTTTATAACGGAATATCTGCAGGTTATCCGGTAAAGGTAATGATGAACGGAGGTTCTATACAGACCATATCAGCACTTCCGTCACTTAACGGCACCATAACGGATATAACTGCTGCAACAGTTAAAACAAGCAGTACAGAGTATGAAATAAGCCCTGATGTAGTTGTTTATAAAAGAAACAGTGACTATCAGTATATGATAGTACCATTTACAGATGCGCTCTCATATTCAAAAGGCAATATGACAGTGTTCTTTGACAGAAGTCCTGAAGATGGCGGACAAGTGAGAATAATAGTGCTTAAATAAAGCAAAAAACGCAGAAGATACCTCTTCTGCGTTTTTCTTTTTACAGATATTGTCCGCTGTATGACATAGCATCTGTGGCAAACAGTACCTTCACAGGCCTTCCATCGTTTTGGGCGTTGCCTATGATATACAGCGTGTAAAATTTTCCTGATTTAAGCACCTGATTTCCCGTGTTTAGTATCACATCGTCAGTTCCTTCAGCTCTTATAGTAAACTCGTAGGTTTCAGGTCTTAAAAAGATGTAGTCGCTTACCTCAGGAAACTCTATATCGTCAAGAATAGGAAATCCGTTTGCATAAATGTCGAATCCGTCAAAATCCGAAACAAGATTTGCTATTCTTAAATTTGCTGCATTGTAGTTATTTCTTTCGGTTATATCGTTTATCCGTATAAGTGTTCTTGTGCCTTCCTCACCGGCAAGCGCCAAAGTAAGAACATCACCGTCTGAAATGTTTGCATTCAGTGTGTATATTATGTTGTCACCGCCGTTTTTCCATACTGCGCGAAATGTTACGTTTCCGCTGGGTATCTGCTTGTAACCGCTTATTTCACCAAAAGGAAAATCAGTAAAAGCTTGCTGGTCGTTTATAAAGAAGTTTACTGTTCCCATATCGGAAGAGGCATTTAAAAATCTTGCGTAAGGATATATAAAACCGTTAGCCATTTGGAAAATACTCCTTGTCAGAATTTTTTGGAATTTTCAAAATCTAAACTTTCAGCTTCTGTGCTTTGAAAAATGCGATAATTGTCTTCATCAATGGTTCCTACGTCATTTTTAAAATCCTTATCTGTTGCAGACACCTTTGACACTGAAGATACTGCTTGATCACGAAATTGGCTTTTTGTAAGACAGCTTATCTTGTCGGACAGCGTGTTTACAATAGTGTTCAGCCGTATAAGCTCCTTTTCGATTTCATTGATTTTAGAGTGTATATATTTAAGCTCGTCGTCTGTTTTTCCATCAATAACATTATAGTCATTTTTTTCGGATTTGTGATTTTTCTGTTGATTTTTTTGAGGGATTGCTTTGTTTTCGGAACCCAGAAGCTGCTCAATATTTAAGACCTCAGCTTCCTTGCCGTTATATAATGCCACACAACAATCGCAGCCGAAATTAAAAGGATTAGCCGCCATACGCATTTTTACGCACATCGCGCGCCTGCCTTTTGCTTCGCTTATGGGTGACGGCTTTTTAAAAGTCGCTCCGCCGTCTGCCGATGAACACTGATAGAATCTGGCACGTTCCCGCCATTGAATAAATATGCTGCTGTCAGAAGTAACCAAACAGATGTCTGTAGCATTGGAATCGCTGAAGGTTATGATTTTTCGTTCCTTTTTTTCTGCGCTGTAAAATATAAGTGCGTAGTATGATTTTATTTTTGCGGTGTATAAAAAATTGAGTCCGTAGTTTTTTGAATATATGGGACATATATTTTTAATTTCGTCTTCAACGTGGAGAACTCCGTCTTCGTATTCAAGCGATTCAGCCTTGTATATTTTGTAGCACATTACACCTTCTTCGTTAAAAAAGAAAATATGTATGTTACCCTTTGCATCTGCACAACAGCTAAAGCTTTTTGAAGAATCTGTGTATGAAATCGCACCCGGAGTCTCAGACTGTGCCGAAAGAGAGAATCTGTGATGAATCAGCATAGGAGTCTTTCCTATATCCAGTATGTAAAAGCAGCGCAGCTCACCGTGGATTAAAAACAGCTTAAAGCCTGACATACGGCTTTTTGGGGATTTGCTGTTTAAAACCACAAACTTTCGCCATTGGCTGTGGTCGTATGTAAGATATATCAGTGAGCCGGAGCAATCCTGAACAGTAAGATGAAAATATCCGTTACTGTCAGTTATAATGTCAAAATCCTCGTATACACCGCTTTGCAGTACACTTTCTTTCCCGTCTGTTCTGTAACATAAATCTGCATTTTCGTTGCAGAAAAACTCCCACACCGAGCCGTAGGCACTGGTTAAAATAATTCTGTTCAAAGTTTCACCCCATAGCTTTGATAAAAGTCTGCTTATTATTTATATTATATTTTATGCAAAATATGTGGTTTGTATCTCTTGATTTTTTTGCAGTAAAAGTGTATAATTACGAGTAGCGTTTTAATAAGGATTGGAGAGAAAAATATGAACAAAATAATAGCTGCAGTAGTAGCAGTTGTAGCTGTAGCGACCACGGCTTTATTTGTAAATAAAGGAGGAGACACAAAGGTTATGGCAGACAAAGTTAAAATTGAAATGGAAAACGGCAAAAGTATGGTTGTGGAGCTTTATCCGGATAAGGCACCCGAGACGGTGGAGAACTTTAAAAATCTCGTATCTGAGGGTTTTTATGATGGCTTGATATTCCACAGAGTAATTCCCGGCTTCGTTATTCAGGGCGGGGACCCTGAGGGTACAGGCAGAGGGGGTTCCGGTAAAACCATTAAGGGCGAATTTGCACAGAATGGCGTGAATAATGATTTGAAGCACGAAAGAGGCGTGCTTTCAATGGCACGTTCAATGCTGCCCAACAGCGCGTCAAGCCAGTTCTTTATCTGTATAGAGGCTGCACCGCATCTTGACGGCGGATATGCAGCATTTGGTAAGAAGGTTCTACGCTTCGATATTAAGTATGCAGGACTTGGCGATACCTATGTAGGCGTGAAGTTCTTTGATGTCAATGGAGCAGACTTGGGCAGTGCTAAGGCGATCCGTCCTGCGGCATCTGATGAGTGGACCACATGCCACATCAACTTGTCTGACATGTCCATT
>JAZNZL010000207.1:0-7996 GCA_045594925.1 Clostridia bacterium | reverse complement strand
AGGAACATATTCTCGTCGCCAACCTGCTCGTGAATTTCTACGTTTGCACCGTCTAAAGTACCCATAGTAACGGCACCGTTAATCATCAGCTTCATATTACCCGTACCGGAAGCCTCTTTGCCGGCGATGGAAATCTGCTCGGAAATATCTGCCGCAGGGATTATGATTTCAGCTAATGAAACCTTGTAATCTTCAATGAATACAACCTTGATTTTGTCACGCACCTGTGCATCAGAGTTAATCATATCAGAAACTGCCACAATAAGACGAATAATCTGCTTAGCCATCACATAGCCGGCAGAAGCCTTTGCAGCGAATATAAATGTTCTCGGCACAAAGTCTGCGTTGGGGTTGTCTTTGATTTTGTTGTAAAGATACAAAATGTGTAAAACATTTAAAAGCTGACGTTTGTATTCGTGGAGACGCTTAACCTGAATATCAAATATAGAATCAGGATTTACGTTTATTCCGTTGGCCTTTGCGATGTATTCAGCAAGACGCACCTTATTGTTGCGCTTGATTTCGTTAAGACGGTTAAGGACCTTTTCGTCGTCAATGTATTTAAGAAGCTTTTCAAGCTCAGTGCTGTCGTGCTTGAAGCCGTCGCCTATAAGCTCTTCAAGGAAAGCCGTAAGCTCGGGGTTTGACTGACACAGCCATCTTCTGTAAGCGATACCGTTTGTAACGTTGGTGAATTTTTCGTTGTTTATGTTGTAGTAGTCGCGGAAGATACCTTCCTTGAGAATTTCACTGTGAAGCTTTGAAACTCCGTTAACAGTGTGACAAGCAGCCAGACACAGATTTGCCATACGTACTTCGCCGTGTGCGATAATAGCCATATAATCTATCTTTGCCATATCACCGGGATACACGATGTTAAGCTGAGCAACAAGACGGCGGTTGATTTCGGAAACAATCTGATATACTCTCGGCAGCTGTTCTCTGAAAAGGTTCTCGCTCCAGCGCTCTAAAGCTTCGCTCATAACTGTATGGTTTGTGTAGGTGAGTGTCTCACAGGTGATTTTCCATGCCTCATCCCAACCGTAGTCGTTTTCGTCAACCAGTATTCGCATAAGCTCAGGCACGCATAATGCCGGATGTGTATCGTTAATGTGTATAGCGATTTTTTCTGAAAGATTGTCTAATGTGCCATATCTTTTCTTATGGTTGTGGATAATACTCTGCAAGGAAGCAGAAACAAGCAGATACTGCTGCTTAAGACGCAGTATTTTGCCGGCAATATGGTCGTCGGCAGGGTAGAGTACCTTTGATATTACCTCTGCCATAGTGTTTTCTTCCAAAGATTTTGCATAGTCGCCTCTTGAAAATGCCGCCATATCAAACCTGTTGCTTGATTTTGCACTCCAGAGAACAAGCTTGTTTACAGCATCGGTGTCGTAACCGGAAATATACATATCGTAAGGCACCGCGATAACAGAATTGTAGTTGGTGTGTGAAATTCTGTATTTGCCGTTGTCGTCCCAGCCGTTAACGTCTCCGCCAAATTTAACTTCAAAGGATTCATCTTCTCTGGGAGTAAGCCACACATCACCCATATTCAGCCAGTCATCGGGAAATTCCATCTGCCATCCGTCAACGATTTTCTGCTTGAATATACCGAATTCGTATCTTATAGAAAATCCGGTACCGGGCAGACCCACGCTTGTCATAGAATCAAGATAGCAGGAAGCAAGTCTTCCAAGACCGCCGTTTCCCAAGCCTGCATCCGGTTCCATATCATAAAGGGCGTTAATGTCAAAGCCGCATTTTTCAACAGCCTCTTTGAACTTGTCCTCAACGCCTAAGTTGTAGAGGTTGTTTCTTAAGGAAGTACCCACCAAAAACTCCATAGACATATAGTAAACCTGTTTGCTGTCGTCAGCACGGTATTTGTCATGGAATTTCTTTCTTTTTTCAGTCATCATATCGTGAACAACAGCACAGAGTGATTTGTACATCTGCTGGCTTGTTGCCTCTTTGATGTCACAACCGAAAAGCCTTGTGCAGGCGTCGGTTAAAAGTTTTACTTCGTTTGATACCTTTTCAGCTTTTGCTGAAGGTTTTTTTGTTGTTGCTTTTTTTGCTGTAGTTGATGTTTTTTCTTTCATTGTTTAAAAAAATCTCCTCATTACATAATTTCATTGTATACTCTAAGATACTCTTTAACAGATTCTTTCCAGCTGCTGTCGTATCTTATAAGGTTTTTAATATGTGTATTCCATTTTTCCTTCTGGTGGAAAAAGTCAATACTCCTGTCTATTGCGCCCAGCATATCGTGAGCGTTGTAGCCTTTAAAGGTAAAGCCCTTGCCTTCAAGTGTTTCCACATTAACAGGGGGAACAGTGTCAAAAAGGCCACCGGTTTCACGTACAACCGGCACAGTGCCGTAACGCATTGCAATAAGCTGCGAAAGTCCGCAAGGTTCGCTTTTTGACGGCATAAGGAATATATCAGAACCTGCATATACTTTGTTTGCAAGAGGAACATTAAAGGTTATGTTTGATGACATTTTGTCGCTGTGAACATAAGCGTTGAAGTTAAACATATCCTCAAACCTTGCGTCGCCTGTGCCAATAACGATAAATTGCAAATCTCTCTGCATAAGCTCGCCCATAACGTATTCAACCAAATCTAAACCCTTGTGGGAAACAAGCCTTGATATCATAGCAACTATCGGTACGTCCGGATTAACAGGCAGTCCCAGCATCTTTTGAAGCTCTTCCTTGTTTTTGGCTTTACCGGAAATATCCTTTGCCGAGAAATTTTCGAATATAGTTGTGTCTTTTTCAGGATTGTAAAGGTCGATGTTTATTCCGTTTACAATACCTTCAATTTTGTATTCGTTCTCCTTTAATATATCCTGCAGCCCGTGAGCAAAATATGCGTGACGTATTTCGTGGGCATAGGTTTTGGAAACAGTGGTTATCTTGTCTGCCATAACGATAGCACTCTTCATAAAGTTTATGCAATTGTCGTAGGTAAGAGCACCCCGCCAGTATTCGTCAACGCCGATAACATCGGATAAAAACTCGTTTGGCATTTTGCCCTGATACTCAATATTATGAATAGTAAATACAGTTCGTGCGTTGTCGTATATACCATTATAAAGAGCTTTTTTAAGCAGCGGAATCAGAGCCGTCTGCCAGTCGTTGCAGTGGATGATATCAGGAAAATAATCAAGCTGGCGCATAGCCTCTAAAATTGCAAGTGAAAAATAAGTAAATCTTTCACCGTCGTCATAGTGACCGTAAATGCCATCGCGATAAAAGTAGTATTCGTTGTCGATAAGGTAGTACTTAAGCTTTTTGCTTTTGCTTTTAACTTTAAATATACCTACGTGTTCAGTACGCCAGGCAACCTGAACGCCGAAGCTTTTTATAAACTCGACTTTAATGTCGGGGTTATCCTTGATGCTTTTGTAGTAAGGTATAAACACACTTACTTCAACATCTTTCATCTTTGAAAGCTCTGCCGGAAGAGCCTGGGCAACATCACCCAGCCCGCCGCTTTTTATAAATGGTGCGGCTTCGCTTGCGGCAAAAAGTATTTTCATATAGTTTCACCTTTCTTTATGATAACGGGATTAAGCTTTGAACCTATAAGCTTCACACCGTCAGTTATAGTAACGTTTTTGTCGATAATAGCGTTTTCAATGTAGGCGCCCTTGCCGATTTTGCTACCCTGCATAATAACCGAGCCAATAACCTTGGCATCCTGAGCAATTTTTACATCCCTGAAAAGCACGGAGTTTTCAAGCATACCATCTATTACACAGCCGTCAGCGATAATACATTCGTCAACAGAAGAATTTTCGCCGTAGTAGGTGGGTATTTCGTCACGTACTTTTGTGTAAATGGGATAAGCATTTTTGAATAAATCCTTGCGCACTTCTTCGGTTGCAAGCTTGAGATTGTTTTTAAGGTAAGTAGCAATATCTCTGTTGCGCAGAACTGTACCGGTAAACTCATATATGTTTACAGATATTTTGCCCTCGTTGAAGTATTTCTGCAGAAAATCCTTTTCAAAATGGTAAAATCCTGAAGATACACATTCTTGAACCACATTGATAAGAGCATCTTTTTTCATAATAAACATACCAAATCCCACAAGGCAGTTTTCGCCGGCGGGGCAGTTTATGTTGATAGCTTCGGCACTGTTGTCATCTTTGATTTTAAATACTGTAGGATAGTTGTCATAGTTGCTGTGTGGCTTTGATGCAATTGCTGTGATGTCTTTGCCCGATTCAATATGAGCTTTGAGCACTTCCTTGTAGTTTATGTTGCAAATAGTTATTGTGTCGGAAAGCACAATATATTCACTGTTTTGTGATTTGAGGAAGTCAAGAGCAGTATGGAGCGCTTCCAGCTTGCCGTGGTACACGTCAGATCTTCCGGATGCAAAAGGAGGAATAATGTAGAGTCCGCCGTTTTTGCGGTTTAAGTCCCATTCCTCGCAGGAACCCAGATGGTCCATCAGTGACTGGTAATTGTATTTTGTTATAACACCTACGGATGTAATACCCGAATTAACCATATTTGACAGCACGAAGTCAATCTGGCGATATCTTCCGCCAAAGGGGAGAGATGCAACAGTTCTTCTGGCTGTAAGTTCACCTAAAGCGCCGTCGTAAATATTAGAAAAAATAATTCCTGATAATCTTTTCATAATAGTCACACTCCTTTATATAACTTCGTTGGGCTTAACGATGCTGTTTTTGTCTATCTGCTTGTCTTTGCCGATAACGCTGATGCCCCAATCGCTTTTTTCATAGTATTCGGGATTGTCGCCGATTTTTGCATTTTCGTTTATTACGGCGCCTTCGCCTACGATGGCGTATTTGATAACAGCGCCCTTTTTGATAACCGCATTGGGCATAATAACACTGCTTATAATCTGCACGTCTTCTTCAATAGTGCAACCTGTAGATATCACAGAATGGCTGATTTCACCTTTGATGCTGCAGCCCTCTGCCACGAATGAATTTTTAATGTTGGAAGAAGATGAAATGTAGCTGGATGGCTTTGCATAGTTTCTTGCGTAGGTTTTGTGGTGCTTGTCACGGATGTCAAATGTTCCGTCTAAAAGCTCCATATTGGCTTCCCATAAGCTTTGAATAGTTCCCACGTCTTTCCAGTAACCGTCAAAGGTGTAAGCGAATAAACGTCTTCCGTCACGGAGCAGGGCAGGTATTACATTTTTGCCGAAATCGTTGTCGGAGTTGGGGTCTGCCTCGTCGTCTATAAGGTATTTGCGTAAAATCTCCCATTTAAAAATGTATACACCCATAGACGCGTGATTGCTTTTGGGATTTGCGGGCTTTTCTTCAAATTCGTAAATAGAACCGTCGGGATTTGTGTTCATAATACCGAAACGGCTCGCCTCCTCCATTGGCACATCGCGCACAGCGATAGTACATTCGGAGTCGTTTTCAATATGATACTTAAGCATTTTTGAATAATCCATTTTGTAGATGTGGTCGCCGGAAAGTATAATAACATTTTTCGGATTGTAGTTTTCCACAAAATGAATATTTTGATATATGGCATTAGCAGTACCTTTGTACCATTCCATTTTTTCAGATTGGGCGTATGGGGGCAGTATGTGCACTCCACCGAAATTTCTGTTAAGTCCCCAGGGTTGACCATTGCCAATGTAGTTGTTAAGCTCTAAGGGCTGATACTGGGTTAATATTCCTACCGTGTCAATACCGGAATTAACACAGTTGGAAAGCGGGAAATCAATAATACGGTATTTTCCGCCGAAAGGAACTGCAGGCTTTGCGGTTTTGTGAGTAAGTACAAGAAGTCTGCTGCCCTGACCTCCTGCCAAAAGCATTGCGATACAATCTTTACGTCTGTCTAACATAAGACATTCCCCCTAAAATTTATATATTAGTTGATAATATAGTAAACAGTTGAAAGCGGTGGTAATGTAACAGAGATGGACTGTTTAAAATTGTGCATTGGTATATCTTTTGATTTAACTTTTCTTAAGCGTGTGCCGGTTCCGCCGAATTTAGCGCTGTCGCTTGAAAGCACAGGCTTGTATTCGCCTTTTTGAGGCACGCCTATACGATAATTCTTTCTTTCTATGGGACAGAAATTGCATATAACTATAATTTCCTTTCCGCTGTTGTCACGACGTATAAAAGAAATCACACTTTGGTCACGGTCGTCGTGGGCAATCCAGGAGAATCCCTGCCAGTCAGAATCATTTTCCCAGAAAGGTTTGTTTTCTAAATAAAATTTGTTAAGCTCTTTCACATAACTGCGCATTTTGCGGTGGTTTTCATATTCAAGCAAAAACCAGTCAAGAGGATTTTTGTAATTCCACTCAATGAACTGTGCAAATTCGTTGCCCATAAAGGTCAGCTTTTTGCCCGGATGCGCCATCATATATCCGTAAAAGGCACGTAAATTGGCAAATTTGTCTTCGTATTCACCTGGCATTTTGCTAATCATAGAGCATTTGCCGTGAACCACCTCGTCGTGAGATAAAGGTAAAATGTAGTTTTCCGAAAAAGCATAAGTCATAGAGAATGTAAGGTCGTTGTGCCTGCCTTTTCTAAACAGCGGGTCAGTTGACATATATCCCAGTAAATCGTTCATCCAGCCCATATTCCATTTAAAGCCGAATCCCAGACCGCCGTCGTAACCGGGCTTGGTAACCATAGGGAATGCGGTGGACTCCTCAGCAATCATTATAACCGATGGGTCAAAAGCAAAGGCGGCGCTGTTCATGGCTTTTAAAAAGTCTATCGCATCCAGATTGTAGTTGCCGCCGAACACGTTGGGGCGCCACTGTCCGTCGCGTCTGCCGTAGTCAAGATACAGCATAGAGGCAACAGCGTCAACTCGGATTCCGTCAATGTGATATTTGTCAAGCCAGTAAACTATGTTTGAGATAAGGAATGATTTAACTTCAAATCGGGAATAATCGAAAATCCTTGTTTTCCAGTCGGGATGCTCGTTCCTTAACGGGTCAGAGGATTCGTATAAACAGCTTCCGTCAAATTCGTAAAGACCGTTCTCATCCTTTGGGAAGTGTGCGCCAACCCAGTCTAATATAACTCCAATGCCAGCTGCGTGCATTTTGTCAATGAATGTCATAAAATCCTTTGGTGTTCCGTATCTGGATGTAGGAGCATAATAACCTGTAACCTGATATCCCCAGGACGGATCAAAGGGATATTCGCTCACGGGCATAAGCTCTATGTGAGTGTAATGCATATCCTTAACATACTTAACCAGCTTGTCTGCCATGTCACTGTAAGATAAGAAGTTTCCGTCTTCGTGCTGGAGCCAGGAGCCGAGATGAACCTCGTAAATATTCATTGGCTGTCTGGTAATATCTTTTTTTGCTTTGTTTTTAAGGTATACAGAATCAGACCATTTAAATCCGCCTAAATCATAAACCTTTGATGAGTTTTCAGGTCGCGTGCAACAATGAAAGGCATAGGGATCGCTTTTATATACATATTCACCGTTTTGCTTTTTGATACAGTATTTATACTCGTCAAATATATCGGCGTTTTCTACGGTAGCTTCCCACACGCCGTAGCCAATAGAGTGCATATGGCAGGCATTTGTGTCCCATCCGTTAAATGAACCCACAAGGCTTATTTCCAAAGCATTGGGCGCCCACACCCTGAAAACAAATCCGTTTTTCACCTTGTGGCAACCCATAAATTCATAAGCCTTAGAACTCAATCCTTTGCTGAATTCGTCAAGAAAAATGTTTATATCATCACAGGATGTTCTTTGCATAAAGAACCCCCTTTCCAAATATCATAATTATATTATATATTTAATAAACGGTAAAGTCAAGCAACGCCAGTAATAATCCAGAAAATTACTATATTTGGATGCAGTTTTTTGTACATTTTAATTAAAATAAAATGATATATGTATATTTGTGTAAAAAAACCATCAAAACCGCTGAAAGCGGAATTGATGGTTTTTAAGCAGATGCTAACACACCTGCTTAATCATTTATT
>JAZNZL010000206.1:0-1664 GCA_045594925.1 Clostridia bacterium | reverse complement strand
AAATCCTATTTCCGCAATCCTTACAACTATGTAGCACGATACAAGATATATCTTATAAGCGGAGATAACCGCACACTTGTTGCAGACAACAGCGGCATCACATCATATCCTTATATCGGATATGACGGTGCGGTAACAGACGATATTGAGGATATCACTGCAGACGGTGTAGTTCTACCCCTTACGCGCGGTGTTGACATAGGCGGAAATGCCACCTCGGATATCATCGGTTGTCACGAGTTTCAGGTGCTCACCGATGATAAGGTAAATTACGGTTATAACCAAATAACCGTTGACACTGCAGAATATAATGAAGAAACAAATATTCTCAGCGGTGACAGCATCAGCCTTTTTGCATTGGTAAAGGGCGACGGAGTTATTGCCGTTGCACAGTACGGTGCGGGCGATGTCCTTGAAAAGGTGGATTTTGCATATGCATCCGGAGATAAGGCTGAGATAGATTTTAACGTCAGCTCCGATACGGCAAAATACCTCAAGGTATTTCTCTGGAAGGATATGTCTTCTCTCACACCTCTTTGTGAGGAGAGAACTGTCAGACTTCCGTAATATAAAAAACAGTTAAACAATACAGAATACTCAGACTAAAGGAGTTATTTAGATGAGAAAATCAAATATATTCAATAAAGTAATTTCATTTATCATGATTGTTACTTTATGTACTTCGCTTTTGTCCTTTGGTGGGTTTGTATCTGCTGAAGAAAATGTGCTTTATGAACAGACCTTTGAACCCGGCGGTGACACAAGCGAGATAAAAGTTAATCACAGTACCTCGGCAGGTACATATGCAGATATGGAAAACGGAGCTTTCGTTTTCGGAAAGACCGCCAACGGTGCGGTGACAGCAATGGTGGATATGGCATCATACATAGGTGCTGAGACCAACTACAATGTTTCCTTCGACCTTAAGCTTGCCACAATCAACAGCACGGTAAGCGTAAAGCTTGGCTCCTGTGTGGCATTCCGCCCCTCGGGAAGCCTGTATACGGTAGAGTGGCACGACGGCTCAAGCTGGATTGCTACGGATAAAACCACATATAATTTTTCTGACGGACTTAAGGTTAAGTTTGTTATAAAGGATAAGGAAAAAGCAGACCTGTACATAGGCGGCAAGCTTGCCGTATCCGATATGCCGCGCAGAGAGGCAAACGATAATTATCTCTTTGACAAAATGATTTTTGAACTGGCAAACGGACTTAGGGGCGATATCACGGTGGATAATATCAAGGCATATATCCCCGGCGAGGACGAAGAGGAAGAGCCTGCTCCAGAGGTAAGCCCGGTGATATACAGCCAGGACTTTTCGCTTCTTTCGGATATTTCCGGAGACAGTATGTACACCCTTAAGCAGAACAGCGACAACACAACCTATGCCAATGTAGAGAATGAGCTTCTCACTGTAGGCAAGACCACCAATGGCGGCTCGGCTCTTGAGATAGATTTTGCTCCGGTGCTGGGAGACATTGGCGACTATCTTGTGTCAATGGATGTTACGGCCGATTTTCTGAATACAAAAACCGTAAACATCCGTCTCGGCGGCACGGTAGCCATCAGAGCGGCAGGTGACGGAAAATATACAGTGGAATGGAATGACGGCTCAAGCTGGATTACCTCCGATACCAGAGCATATAATCTGCAAAAAGGTG
>JAZNZL010000205.1:0-2218 GCA_045594925.1 Clostridia bacterium | reverse complement strand
GGAGCTTCTGTATCTCATTACGTTTAACTATACACATTAAAACGGTCAGTTCCCGGTTTGTATACATTCCTTTGCCATATATACCGGTAACTCCCCTATTGACATTTTTGATTATTCCTTTACTGATTTCTTCGCTTTTTTCAGATATAATATAAACACTTTTAGCGGAATTTCCACCATCTACCATTGCATCGGCAACCTTTGTGGAAATATATGCAGAAACCGCCGCGTAAAGCATAAGCGAGTAATCGCCAAACACCAGTCCGCCTGAAACTATAATAATACTGTCTATTATAAGAATCCACTTTGCAACAGAGATGTTTTTAATAAAACTATGCAATATCACAGCAAGAAAGTCACTTCCACCGGTAGAAGCGCCGCATCTTACCACAAGGCCTATACCTACACCCACAAGCACACCGCCAAAAGATGCGCCAAGAACAACATCATTAACAAAGGGCGGAAACTGCTCGGTGATTTCCAAAAACAGTGTAAGTGCCAACGCACCAACTGCCGATCTAAAAAAAACACTTTTAGGCATCGTCTTAAGACTTACTGCAAACAAAACCAAATTAACAGCAAAGACCGTCAACGGTATATTCCAGCCGAATTCAGCATTTAGAATAGTAGCAATACCTCCCGCTCCGCCTGCGGCAATATGGTTAGGTATTAAAAATAAATTAAATCCCAGTGCCATCACAAAAGCACCGGTTAAAATCAACAGGTACTGTTTTATATTCTTAATCATAATAACACCTCTAATTATAGATATTACTATGATTATCCGCAAAACAAAATTTATTCCGGTTTATTTACTGTATTATAGCTCATCTCAAGAATTTCATTAAGACGTTCTGTCTGCTTTTTAAGATATAGGTATCCTATAAGCGCTTCAAAACCCGTTGCGTGACGGTAGTCTACTATATCGGCATTCTTGGCGCTTGTATGAGAATGAGCATTCCTGCCTCTTTTATAAATGCTCATTTCATCTTCTGTAAACTTATCCTCAATAGAGCGCACTATTTTACTCTGCGCGGTGGCACTGACATACTTTACTGCAATTCTATGAAGCTTTGAAACCTGCATATTTATATCCTTTGATATCTTTGTACGGATATATGCTTCATACACCGCATCGCCCACAAACGCAAGTGTAAGCGGCGACAGTTGCTCTGCCGGCAGACCTATTTCAAAATCAAGCATACTTTACTCCCTATGCCATTTTACACCCTGAGAGGTGTCTTCAAGTATAATTCCCATTTCTTTAAGCTTATCGCGTATTTCATCAGCTGTTTTGAAATCCTTTGCCTTACGCGCCTGATTTCGCTGCTCTATCATATCCTCTATCTCAGAGTCAATATTATCTTCTTTTACAGTTGACAACACGCCAAGCACTCCGCCAAGCTCCTTTATCAACGCCAGTGTATCCTGACAGGGTTTCTTTCCGCTTTCCGCATTAAGCTCGGTATTTGCAAAATACACTATATCAAATATAGCAGCCACTGCATCGGCTGTGTTTATATCATCTGACATAGCTTCAATGAATTTATTTTTAAATTCGTTTAGCTTCTCGGAAATATCTGCACCCTCGTTATCAGCATTTTTCGCCATAAACTCAAGATTTGACATACAGGTATATATCCTTTCAAGTCCGGATTTTGCCTGAAGCAACAAATCGTGAGAGAAATTTATGGGATTTCTATAGTGGGCAGACAGCATAAAAAATCTTATTACTTCCGGCTCAAATTCTTTAACAACATCACGCACAGTAAAAAAGTTACCAAGCGATTTGCTCATCTTTCGGTTATCAACATTTATATATCCGTTATGCAACCAGTAGTTTGCAAACTGACAACCATTTGCAGCCTCCGACTGAGCGACCTCGTTTTCGTGATGAGGGAATATCAAATCCATACCGCCGCTATGGATATCTATAGTTTTACCAAGATATTTATTCGCCATAGCACTACACTCAATATGCCAGCCTGGTCTTCCCATACCCCAGGGACTCTCCCAAGCAGGTTCGCCCTCTTTCTGTGCTTTCCACAGTGCAAAATCCATAGGGTCTTCCTTTTGCTCGCCAACATCTATACGCGCTCCTGCCTCAAGATTTTCAAGTGGCTGATGTGAAAGCTTACCATAAGGAGCAAACTTTTTAACACGAAAATATACATCTCCGTTTACATTATATGCATATCCCTTTTCTTCCAGAGTCTTT
>JAZNZL010000204.1:0-2733 GCA_045594925.1 Clostridia bacterium | reverse complement strand
CAAATTTGTTTTTTGATTTCGTATTCTGACATCATTTTCTTTTATCTCCTTTATATATTGTTTTTATTTTATCTTTTATTATTTTACACTTACATTTTACCATTTATCTTGCATCAAGTCAATGGTTATTTCTGTTTTTTTCTTTGTTTTTCTGCTTTTTTCGTTTTATTTGTTCAGATACGCAATAAGTTCATTAACGCCATAGCCCGTAACAGAGTCTATCCTAAACACTTTCTCACAGCCGCTGATTCGCAGCCAGTTCTCTGCTCTATCAGGATTTGCACCCTCCTGCTCCGACTTGGTTACTATACCTATTACCTCACGATTTACCATACAGGTAACGCACGGAGGAAACAGTGAGTAATCTTCTGTGGCACTTATGAGCAAGCCAACGATATCCGCTTCATAAGAATACAGTGCAAGGGCTCTGCCCAGGTGATTTGTCTGGGCGTATTCTCCGGGAGTATCTATAAGGCAATTTTCAAACTTTATATACTGGGTTTTATCATAGCTTATATCTTCGCCGCGGAGAACCTGAGTAAGAGTGGTTTTTCCGCTGCCGCTACGTCCCATCAAAATCAGCTTTTTCATTATGTTTTAGTTATAGGACACACTGTAAACCCCAAAACCTCTTTACAGTAATCCACCAGTGCCGTTAACGAAGCAGAAACATCAGAAACATTACCGGTCACTATCAGCGTGCCGCTGAATCTATCAACAAAGCCAAGCTCTACCGCTGACGACTTCAGTGCTATATCACCGGCGATTATGGCAGTTTCGCTTGGTGACATTGTTACTATGCCGATTGCCGATCTGGAATAATCTATAGCAGGGTCAAGTCCAAGCTTTTTATAGAGGATATCATCAGGGTTTGCTATAATATGCGCAAGTGTTATCTGTTTGCCGGGAACAAGCTCCTGAACTATGCGCATCTTATCTTTTAAAAGTTCTTCTATCATATCCTCAACCTCCTATCTTACATCTTAATCCGCAGCTTTCTGCCACTGATTTAAGTTTTTGCATTTGCTCGTCTGTCGGCGAAGGAACATCGCCCATCAGATATTCTCTGCCTAGTCCTTCATACTTATCTTTACCGTAATTATGATAAGGCAGAAGGTTTATCTCATCCACTCTATCAAGACCAGCCGCAAACTGTGCTATACCCCTTATTTCATCTTCAGTATCATTGAACGTGGGAATTACAGGTACTCTTATAATAAGTTTTTTAGCATCTTTTGCAATCTTTGCAGCATTTTCAAGTATGAGCTCATTAGGCTGCATTGTGAAGGCTTTATGCTTTTCACTGTTTATATGCTTTATATCCATTAAGACAGTGTCTATATATGGCAGCAGCTTTGAAACGGTTTCATAAGGTGCAAATCCCGTTGTTTCAACCGCTGTATTTATACCAAGTTCTTTTGCACTACGCAACAGCGCATAGGCAAATTCACTCTGGCACAGCATCTCGCCGCCAGACAGAGTCATGCCTCCGCCTGAGCGTCTGTAATATGGCATATCCTGCTTGACAATATCCAAAATTTCTTTCACAGTAACATCCTTACCGACGGTCTTCTCTTTACCATTTTGAATCATTGTCTGTATTTCTTTCTTCTGCGATTCAGGATTACAGCACCATTTACATCTTAAAAAGCAGCCCTTCAAAAACACGATTGTACGGACTCCCGGTCCATCGTGAACAGAGAATTTCTGAATATCGAAAATCCTGCCGGATATATTCAAATAATCAGTCATATTCCCTTAAAAGCCTCCCTGTTCTGTTCGGTTTATAATATCGTCCTGCAAGGACCTGGAAAGTGTTGTGAACAGCGCGCTATAGCCTGCAACACGTACAACAAGACTTTTATAATTTTCCGGATGAAGCTGTGCATCACGCAAGGTTTCACGGCTTACTACGTTAAACTGCATATGCATTCCCTTCTGGTCGAAGAATGCTCTTATAAGTGATATAAAGCCTGCTATACCCGAATCACCCTTAAGGGCTGACGGATGGAATTTCATATTGAAAAGTGTTCCGTTTGAAGCGATTCCGTGGTCAAGTTTTGCAACCGAGTTTGCCGATGCAGTAGGTCCGTTTACGTCACATCCGGCAACCGGTGACACGCCGTCTGCAATTGGTGTTCCGGCAAGTCTGCCATCAGGAGTTGCGCCGGTCTGTGCGCCAAGAGGTACGTTCGCCGACACGGGATAAAGTCCTGCGTGATATATACCACCTCTGGGGTTTTTATACTTTTCAACCGGTTTAGTATATGTATAGGCTACTTCTCTGGCAAGAAGGTCAATCTCCTCTATATCATTACCAAATTTAGGTAATGCTTTAATCTTTTCATAAAGAGCCTGATACTCTCTCTTTTTATCTGCATCAAGGTTATTTTCCTTAATCTGTGCATATATCTCCGCTATCTGAGATTCAGTAACCTCATAGCCCTTTGAAGCAAGCTCCTTAACCACTTCTACTGTCAAGTCTTTTGCCATTTCTTCGCTATATGGCATACCGAAGTTATTCTTCATAGCGTCTGCATACTGCTGGAGTGTGACTGCTTTTTTGTTATACACAAGCTCCTTAATCGCATACAGTCCATCGCCTACATTTGAAATACCAAAGCCCTGTGGTCCTGTGAAATTATATACAGCTCCACCCTCCTGGGCCGATTTTCCTCTGCCGATACAGTCGTCTATCATTGAAGAAAGGAACGGCAACGGACAACGTTCAGC
>JAZNZL010000203.1:0-2430 GCA_045594925.1 Clostridia bacterium | reverse complement strand
CTTGCGCATTTTCAACAGTGAGCTTCGCAGCTGTAACCTTTAACGATGTTGCAGAAGACAATCAATACGCGCCAGCAATTTCCGCGTTGGTAGACAAGGGTGTAATTAACGGTTATACCAATGAAGACGGTACAAGCAGCTTTAAGCCTAACGGTGAAATCACCAGAGCTGAGTTTGCTAAAATTATTGCAGTGGCAAGCGCACCTAAGGGATATGTTTTTGGAGCGGCAGTTCCAAGCTTTACAGACGTTCCTACCGGCAACTGGGCAGTACCTTATATTGAATATGCAGTTTCTGCAAAAATAGTTAATGGTATGGGTGATGGCAAATTTGCTCCCAATGCACCTGTTACATACGGTCAGGCTGTTAAGATGGTAGTTTGTGCACTTGGTTACGGTAATGTAATTACAGCAGCGCCTGAGGGCACACCTTGGTATCAACCCTATATTGAGATGGCTAACCAAATTAAAATAACAAATAATGCCTTTGGCTCACCTGATAATAATGCAGTACGTGGTCTTGTGGCACAGCTCGTTTATAATATGACAAATACCAAGCCGCTTATTCAGACAGGTGTTGACTCATCAGGTAATCCTATTTATTCTCAGGGCGAGAATGATATCAACAACACAAATGAGCTATCAGGACAGCTGGTTGCTGTATATGATAACACTCTCAATGGTGTAACAGTTAAAATAAAAGAAATCCTCGTAATAGATGGTAGTGATGAAGTTAAATTCACTATGGGTAAATATGAGGCCGCAGAGCTTGAAAAGCTTCTTGGTTATGAGGTGGATATTGAATATACCGAGGATGACGCGGGTAAGTATGAGCTTGAGTCTATAAAGAAATCTTCTTCAAATGAGGAATACATCATTTCAGATACGGAAATTGAAGAAGTCACTGAGAGTTATGTGAAATACTATAACGATGACGATAAAACTGAAAAGCTTAAGATAAATGATGAAATGTACGTTCTTAAAAACGGCGGAGCAATTGATATGGACGACCTTGTAGAAGAGCTTACAATCGATTGCGGAGAAATCAGATTTATAGATTCTGACGGAAACGGCGTTATGGATGTTGCTTTCATACACGAATATGAAACATATTTTGTAGGCACTGCCCCCACAGAAGATTACGGCAAATATACAATATATGATAAGTTTGACAGCAGTAAAAAGCTTGAGCTTAATGAAGATACACAGCAGATAACAGTTAAGCTTGCTACAAATAGCTCTAAGGAGCTTAAAGATGGTGATATTTCATCAATTTCTGCATCATCAGTTCTGTCAGTAGCGGTTTCAGCAAGTGATTCTGATGTGATAGAGATAATTGTTTCAAAGAAAACTGCTTCAGGAAGCACCTCTACAAGTAAGGTTGAGTCTATAGGTACAGATTTTATTAAATTTGGAAACAATTCAGTATCAAGAAGCAATTATTACCTTGATATTGCTCACCTTGAAACACAGACACTTT
Organism: Clostridia bacterium; assembly: GCA_045594925.1. Classification (GTDB taxonomy): domain Bacteria; phylum Bacillota; class Clostridia; order UMGS1810; family UMGS1810; genus SIG455. Next base: position 951 of record JAZNZL010000203.1, on the reverse strand, counting down.
CTGTAGGTGATATATGCTCTGCATACCTTGATTTCAACGGTAGACTTGTTGCAGTAAATAAGAAAGAAGCAACAATATTATACGGTTATATCACAAATGTAGGTACTGGTAGCAGTTCCTCAATGGATGACGAAGAGTACTTTGTAAATATGTACACATCTACAGGTCAGCTCCAAAAAATGCTTCCCGTAGCAACAAAGGGCTTTAAGCTTAACGGTCACAGTTCAGACGGCAGCGAACTTAAGAAGGCTATAGAAGAGTCAGCAGCTCTTGTAAATGGCAAAAAGGACGAAAGCAAGATTATAAATGCTGACAAGGCAGTCCTCGTTAAGTATGAGACCAGCGGAAACCAGCTGAAATCTGTGCATGTTGTAAGCGAGCCTGAAGAAGGCGAAACCAAGTCAGAGGGTATCACACCAAAATATATTTCAGAAGGTGATGAGGCCCTTACGTTTAATTCAAGCTCAAACTCATTCAAGAAGGGCTCAACATCAAAGTTCTCAATTTCAGGTACAACTAAGGTAATCTCTGTTCCTCTTGACAGAAGCCAGACAGGTTATAAGATGTCCACAGGAACAAGTGCCTTTACAGACGGTCTTAAATATATGATAGACGCTTTCGATGCTGATGGAAACTCACCTGCAAAGGTTGTAGTAGTATATGGTGTAACATCAATAATCAAGCCTTCGGCAGATATAGTTTTAGTTAAAGAGCTTATTCCCGAGTATAATTCGGAGGAAGAAGAAGTAGAAAAGCTTATTTACTATAAGCCCGGAAGCAGTACTGAGCAGGAAATTCTTGGTGCAGAAGGCGATACGTTTGCAGGAATTAAAGATGGAGATATCATCAGAATTCTCACCGCAAAAGATGGCGATGAAACTGTTGTAGAAAGAGTACATCACCTGTATAGCGCAAGCGGAAAAGAGCTTGTTACCGATAATGAAGTAAATA
>JAZNZL010000202.1:0-6866 GCA_045594925.1 Clostridia bacterium | reverse complement strand
CTGTTCGGCTGCGGCGGAGACCGTGATAAAACCAGACGCCCCATAATGGGCGAGATAGCCGGTAAGCTGTCCGATATTTGCGTGGTAACAAGCGATAATCCCCGCACGGAAAACCCATCGGCTATTATAGCGGATATCGTTGAGGGAATAAGCAAAACCGACGCAGAGTATAAAATAGTAGAAAACAGAAAAGATGCAATCGGCTGTGCTATGAGTATTGCCGGAAAAGACGATGTAGTTCTGCTCCTTGGAAAAGGACACGAAACATACCAGATTTTAAATGACGGAATAATAGACTTTGATGAACGCAAAATAGTTGCGGAATTGTTTGAAAAGCTCAGCAAATAAAATTTATGGAGGTTGCAGTATGCCATACAACATAGAACCCGTTACTCTGGCGGAACTTGCCCGCGGGGCAGGAGCTGTTTGTGTGTTCGGCGATGAAACACAAATCATAACAGCCATCTCAACAGACAGCCGTAACTGTGAGGGTAAGGCTGTGTTTGTAGCATTGTCCGGAGAGAGATTTGACGGCAATCTGTTTATAGAAGATGCCTGCAAAAATGGTGCAGCAGGGTATATATCGGATGGCGACTGCAGTTTTACGGATTGTGATTTTGCGTTAAAAGTAGAAAACACAAGGGATGCACTTTTAAAGATTGCAAAATTTTACAGAAGCAGATTTAATATAGATATCATTGGCTTGACCGGAAGTGTAGGTAAAACAACCACTAAGGATTTGATTTCAAGTGTCCTTTCGCAAGAAAAAAACGTAATTAAAACCCAAGGCAATTTCAATAACGAAATTGGCTTGCCCTTGACACTTTTCGGTATAAGAGAAGAACACGATATAGGTGTTATAGAGATGGGTATGAGTAACTTCGGCGAAATTTCCAGATTGACCCGCTGTGCAAAGCCCGATGTTGCAATAATCACAAATATTGGTGAATCGCATATAGAAAACTTGAAAAGCCGACAGGGCATTTTGCAGGCAAAATGTGAAATATTCGAAGGTCTCGGCGAAAATGGCATTGCTGTTTTAAACGGCGATGACGAACTTTTATTCGGTATTAAAGGACAATTACCCTTTAAGACAATATATTGCGGAATAGAGAATGCCACCAGCGACATTGTTGCCGGAGATATAAAATCCGGCAACGAGGGCATTTCTTTTACCGTAGACGGCGAAGAGTACTTTCTCAATCTTATTGGAAAGCATAATGTTATGAACGCACTTTTTGCCATAGCCGCAGGAAGAATATGCGGATTAAGTAATGACAGTATAAAAAAAGGTCTTCAGTCATATAAAAGCGAAGGAATACGCCAGAGCATAACAGTTAAAGACGGTGTAAAGGTAATCACCGATTGTTATAATGCTGCTCCAAAATCTGTAAAGGCGGCACTGGATGTTCTTTCTGACATGCAGGCAGAGAGAAAGATTGCCGTGCTTGGTGATATGGCAGAGCTTGGTGAAAACAGCGGAGAATATCATTTTGATATTGGCGGATATGCGGCAGAAAAAGGCGTGAATATGCTTGTGCTGTTAGGCGGCTTTGCAAAATATACTGCAGAGGGTGCCCACGAAAAAGGCCTTGATAATGTAAAGATATGCAAAGATAAGGATGAAGCCCGCAGTTTTCTTAAAGATAATTTAAAAGAAGGCGACGCCGTGCTTTTTAAAGGCTCGCGTGTTATGAAGCTTGAAGAGCTCGCCCAAGAATTTAACTGATTGAAAGGAACGTATACTTATGACGAATGATATGTTTGCAATAACACTTTCGGCAGTTTGTGCATTTGTTGTTTGCGCTATCGCCGGACCGTTTCTCATACCGGCTTTAAGAAAGCTAAAATTCGGGCAGGAAATCCGGGAGATAGGTCCAAGCTGGCATAAAACAAAATCAGGCACACCTACAATGGGCGGTGTTATGTTTGTTTTGGCAATACTTGTTTCAATTCTTCTGCTTTTTCGCGGAAGAAAAGCTTTTATGCTGTCTCTTATAAGTATTGGCTTCGGCTTAATAGGCTTTGCTGATGATTTTATAAAAGTAGTTAAAAAACGTAATCTGGGACTCACCGCAAAACAGAAATTCCTTCTTCAGCTGTTTGTTTCACTGGTGTTCACCTTTGCGGGAGTTTATTTTAAGCTTTTTGATACCAGTATTATGATACCGGTTTTAAAAATTCCATTTGAGCTTTCCTGGGTTTATTATCCTTTTGCGTTGTTTATACTTATAGGTGTAACAAACAGCGTAAATCTTACAGATGGTGTTGACGGCCTTGCTTCATCTGTTGCGGCGGTTGTCAGCGTGTTTTTAACCTTTGTGGCACTTGCGTATAATGAGCTTGAGATTGCAGGCTACTGTGCGGCAGTTACAGGTGCTTGCCTGGGATTTTTGATATTCAACGCAAATCCGGCAAAGGTGTTTATGGGCGATACCGGCTCACTGCTTCTTGGAGGAGCAATAGCAGGTGCTGCGCTTATGCTTGAGGTTCCTTTGGTACTGGTTCTGGCGGGTGGAGTGTTTGTGTTGGAAACACTTTCAGTAATCATTCAGGTTGTATCCTTTAAAACCACCGGAAAAAGAGTTTTTAAAATGACACCCATCCATCACCATTTCGAAATGTGCGGATGGAAAGAGAAAAAGATTGTAGCAGTTGCAGCCACTGTAAGTGCTGTGCTTTGTATAATTTCATATTTTTTGTGTGTATAATGTAAATACGGTTGAAAAAGGAGGTAATGTTTTTGTCATCAAAAGAGCTTTCTCAAGGCAAAAAGGTAAGAACAGGCAAACATATAGACTACACCTTTGCGGCAGTTGTAATACTTCTTCTTGCTTACGGACTTATAATGGTATTTTCAGCAAGCAGTGCGTCTGCCCACTACCGTATGAATGATACATTCTATTATATTAAACGTCAGTTCCTCTGGGCGATTATAGGATTAGGTGCAATGTACGGAATATCCAAAATCCCCTATAAGGTTTATTATAAGCTGGCTCTGCCTATATTCGGGTTTGCACTGTTGCTGCTGCTTTTGGTGCTGACACCTCTTGGAATAGAAGTAAACGGCGCTCAGAGATGGCTGGGCTTTAGCATTTTTACATTTCAACCATCTGAGCTGGCAAAATTTGCGCTTATAATTTTTATGGCAAAGAGTCTTTCAAATAATCAGGATATCCTCAAAAACTTCTGGAGCGGGTTTGCAATATATCTGGCGGTTATAGGATTAACCGCAGGCCTTGTTCTTTTAGAAAATCATATGAGCGGCGCTATGATTATAGGCGGAATAGGTGTTGTTATGCTTTTCGCAGCAGGTGCAAAGCTTTCACACTTTGGATGGCTTGTTTTGGCGGCAATCCCTGCTGTTGCGGGTATGATTATGGTAGCACCTTACCGTATGCAGAGATTCACAACGTTTTTAGACCCGTTTTCCGATATGCTTGGTTCGGGATTCCAGATAGTACAGTCACTTTATGCTATCGGCTCTGGCGGTCTTTTCGGGCTTGGCCTTGGACAGAGCAGACAGAAATTTCTGTATCTGCCTGAGCCGCAGAACGACTTTATTTTTTCAATTATATGTGAAGAGCTTGGATTCTTCGGTGCACTGCTTGTTATAATCCTTTTTGTTGTCCTTATATGGAAAGGAATACAAATAGCTATGCGCGCTCCGGATACCTTCTCATCACTTCTGGTGGTGGGTATAGTAGGTCTTATAGCTATACAGGTAATACTCAATATAGCGGTTGTAACCTCGTCAATGCCGGCCACCGGAGTTCCGTTGCCGTTTTTCAGCTATGGCGGCACAAGCCTTTGTATATTGCTTGCGGGAATGGGTGTAGTGCTTAATATAACCCGATATATAGAAAAATAGTTTTTGAAAGGTAGGATGTGAATGAGAGTAATTCTTGCAGGCGGTGGAACCGCAGGACACATCAACCCGGCTTTGGCAATAGCAGAAACAGTACTGCAGAAAGAGAAAGATTCTGAGATTCTTTTTGTAGGCACAAAGAAAGGTTTAGAGAGTACACTTGTACCCAGAAAAAATTTCGATATTAAATATATAAATGCAGAAGGCTTTAAGGGTAAGCTCAATATCCGTAATGTAGTTCCGGTGCTTAAGTATACCCTTTCGCTTATAAAATCGAAAAAAATAATTAAGGAGTTCAAGCCTGACGTAGTGGTTGGCACCGGCGGTTATGTGTGCGCACCTGTTGTTGCTGCGGCAAATGATTTAAAAATCCCAACACTTATACATGAGCAGAATGTGTTTCCCGGTGCAGCAATAAAAATGCTTTCTAAAAGGTCAACAGTTACGGCGGTAAGCTTTGCCGAGAGTGCCAGATATTTAAAAGATGCCGGACAGGTAATAGTCACCGGTAATCCTTTACGGGCAGAGCTTTTGCAGGCAAACAGAGAAAAAGCGAGAGCAGAACTGGGCTTAAAAGATGAGAAGCTTGTTGTAATATTCGGTGGAAGTCTTGGTGCCAGAAAAATCAATGATGTGGCTTGTGAATATATACAAAAGTATGTAACAGCAGATAATGTCCGTATCTGTATGGCGACCGGTCGTATGGGCTTTGAACGTGTTTGCGCGCATATACGCACAGCAGAGAGACCAAACGTGGATATACGCGAATATATACATAATATGGATACAATGCTTGCTGCGGCAGATGTGGCGGTATGCCGCTCGGGAGCTATAACCGTGTCGGAAATATGCGCACTGGGCGTTCCGTCAGTGCTTGTTCCGTCGCCTAATGTAACCAATAACCATCAGGAATATAACGCACGGGCGTTGTCTGATAATGGTGCGGCAATAACCATACTTGAAAAAGACTTCAATGAAGACAGCCTGAAAGAAGCTGTTGACAGTATTTTAAATAATGAACAAACAGCGGAATCAATAAGGAAAAAAGCGCTGTCTCTTGGCAGACTTAACGCAACTGATATGATATACGATAAAATGTGCAAAATATCCGGCAGACGAGTGCATTAGTTTAATATCTCATTAAACAGAGCAAATCACCTAAAGAATCACTACCGCATATAATGGAGCATAAACGGCTTTGTTATCTACGCGGAGGTGTGTTTTATGAGTGTTATAAAAATACGCGGCGGCAGACGTCTTGATGGAAGTGTTTCCGTTCAGGGCTCAAAGAATGCCGTGTTGCCTATACTGGCTGCCACATTGATAAACAATGGAAAAAGCGTTATACATAATTGTCCGGATTTAACTGATGTCAGAGTCACACTTGATATACTCACTCATCTTGGGTGTCAGGTAAGCTTTTCTGATGGTACAGTGATAGTAGACTCGTCGTCTGCTTCCGGAAACGAAATCCCCGATTCACTTATGCGCAGTATGCGTTCATCGGTGATTTTTGCAGGTGCGCTTCTGGCGAGATGCGGCACTGCAGGATTTTCCTATCCGGGAGGGTGTAATCTGGGACATCGCCCCATAGATTTACACTTGAACGCCTTTAAAAAACTTGGTATAATAATACGCGAGGAGCACGGCAGGATTGAATGCTGTGTCGATAGGCTTTTTCCGGCACAGATTTTTCTTGAGTTTCCATCAGTGGGTGCAACGGAGAATATAATGCTTTTAGCTTGCGCCATAAAAGGCACCACCACAGTAATAAATGCAGCGCGGGAGCCTGAAATATGCGATTTGCAGAATTTTTTGAATGCTATGGGCGCATCTGTTAAAGGAGCCGGAACCGATGTTATAGAAATAACCGGCGGCATAAAGCTTCACGATTGCGAATACACGGTAATCCCCGATAGAATTGCAGCAGCGACATATATGGCTGCGGCAGTTGCTTCGGGCGGCAGAGCAGAGATTAAAAATGTTGTGCCTAATCATACGTCAGCATTTATAGCTGTTATGCGTGAGAGCGGAGCAAGTATCTCTGTACGGGATAAATCTGTATATATATTTGCACCTAAGTATATAAGACCGGTAAGGCTTATAAATACTATGCCCTATCCGGGATTTCCTACCGATGCACAGTCGCTTGTTATGAGTGTTATGTCAATCGCCAGAGGCACCGGTATTATAAGGGAGAATATATTTCAGGGCAGATACAGTCACGCAGACGAGCTTGTAAGAATGGGTGCAGATATCAGCGTATCTGATAAAACGGCGGTTATACGTGGTGTGCGTGCTCTGTCGGGCTGTGAGGTTGCAGCGGCAGATTTGAGAAGCGGTGCAGCACTGGCTGTTGCGGCACTTGCTGCAGATGGCGAGACCAGTATCAGTAATGTGCATTATATAGACAGAGGCTATGAAAGTCTTGACGAAACTCTGGCTTTGCTGGGAGCAGATATAGAGAGGGTTGAAGACAGTGAGTGATATAACATACGAAAGGGGAGGCAACGCCTCCCCGGATATTGATAAAAAGTTGAAAAAAAGATGGACAAGGAATCGCAACTTTGGCATAATATGTATATGCATAGGACTGCTGGTGCTGTTTTTGCTGTCTCCGGTGTTTGATGTGGCTCAGATACAGGTTAACGGTATTGAAAAAACCACTTACGAAGCTATAGTTCAGGCATCGGGTGTTGTTAAGGGAGCAAGCATATTCAGGGTAAACTGCGGCAAGTCAGAAAAGCAGCTTACCAGTATGGCTTTTGTGGATGCTGTTCAGGTAAAGAAAAAATATCCGTCTACTGTTGTTATAGATATAACCGAAAGCAAAGAGGTTGCTTATATTTATTTTATAGGTAATTATGTAGGGATTGACGAGAACGGCAAGATACTTGAAATCAAGCAGGCGGACAGCGGTATAGAGCTTCCGGTGATAGTAGGCACGAAAGTTACAGAGTTTGGTATAGGTAATAAGTCGGAGGCCAAGCGGGCTTAG
>JAZNZL010000201.1:0-5249 GCA_045594925.1 Clostridia bacterium | reverse complement strand
AGCTCAAAATTCTGTCTGACTTTACTTTTTATAAAGTGCATTTTTAAAACTCTTTGGACTTTTTAAAGTCCCGCTTTTTTATATGCTGTTCATTTTTCAAAGATCAATTCCGTCTCTCGATTTTACCCGAGCGACTTGATTATTATATCACACTCATTTCCCCTTGTCAACATGTTTTTTAAGTTTTTTTAAAACTTTTTTTAACACGTTTCCCCTCAGGCAGAGTGCTTATTTAATATATCACAGTAAAAAACGATTGTCAACAATTTTTTTAAAATTTTTTTATTTATGGTGAAAAACCATAAAACAGACGCCTTTTTTGGCTTTTTTATTGCTTATTTTTTCGTTTGTACCTCATTGGGCTCTCCTGATTCATTGGATTTTCTCTTTGCTGACATTAAAAAATCCGTATGGATTATCTCATCTAACGTTTCAGGATTTACAGTTTCTGTGGGTTCTTCCTTTAATTCTACCAGAGAAATACCATTCAAATATTTTTTCTTCATATAAAAATACCTCCGAATTTTTATTCGGAAGTATTATTTGCGTTTTACTGCATTTTTATTACAGTTTCATATTTTCTCCTACATCCTTACTTACGGTATAGCAGGCTGTTGCACAGTAAACCTTGCGGGCACCTGAAAGCAAAAGCATTTTTGCTCCCTCGTTCATCGTTACTCCCGTAGTATAAATATCATCTACAAGCAAAACTGTTTTACCTGAAACAGCCGGTACATCGCTGACCTTAAACGCACCATTGATAAGCTTTAATCGCTGTTTCTTATCAAGCTTATAAAACGGCGGGTTATCTTTAACCTTTACAAGAGCGCCTTTCGCAAAGTGTATCCTGCTGATGTCCGATACACCTTTTGCAATTATCTCTGCCTGATTATAAAGTCTGTCTCGATTTTTCATAGGGATACACACTATACAGTCTATATCGTCATACCAGCTATAGCTTTTGATACGTTCATATATGATATGTGCAAAAGCATATCCGTAATACTTTACATTGTTGAATTTAAATCTCGTCATAGCTTTGCGTATATTACGGATATACGGAAGTGCCGATACCACAGTATTACCGGAATCCTGAAACGTGACTCCGTGAGTGTTCTTTTTATCAAAGCATTTTCTACAGACGCTTACATCTGATTTAACGCTTACTGACCTTCCGCAAATGACACAATGCCTCACGAATATATAATCAAGGAGCCGTCTGAAAAACTTTTTCATTACTGCATACTTCTTTCAATAAGTTTTTTCTTAAGTGAAGAATATCTCACCGCCATACGGTTATTATCCACCATTTTACGCACGATTTCTTCCCTGCCAACAAGGACAACCAGTTTTTTTGCTCTCGTTACGGCGGTATAGAGAAGATTTCGGTTTACAAGCATATAGGGAGCATCATAAACCGGCACAATTACCACCGGAAATTCACTACCCTGACTTTTGTGCACTGTTACAGCGTAAGCAAGCTCTATTTCGTCCAAATCTTTAAAGCCGTATTTAACCTTTTTATCTTCATATATTACTGTAACCGTTTTCAATGAGTGGTTTATATCGTATATATATCCCACATCACCATTGAAAACGCCGGTACCTTCTTCTATATTATCCAAGCCGCGCCAGGTTATATCATAATTATTCCTTATCTGCATAACACGGTCGCCAACACGGAAGATTACATTACCATTTGTTTTTTCGTCCTTATCTTTATCTGACGGATTAAGTGCTTTTTGCAGCATTTCATTAAGGCTTATGACTCCCGCAACACCTTTTTTACTGGGTGACAGCACCTGAATATCCGATGGCGACAGGCTAAAACGTGCCGGAAGCTTTTCAAGGCAGAGGGAAGTTATATATGCGGCTCCATCAGCAGCATCGGGGATATCGGCAAAGAAGAAATCACCATCTTTTACATTGAACGATGGGTATTGGCCACTATTTATCCTATGGGCATTGACAACTATCATACTTTCCTCTGCCTGACGGAAGATTTCTGTGAGACGTATAACAGGAACTGTATCGCTTTCTATAATATCCCTTAAAACATTGCCGGCACCAACCGACGGTAGCTGATCAACGTCTCCCACCATTATCAGGCGCGTACCCTCGCAGACAGCGTGCATAAGGCTGTTCATAAGCAAAATATCTACCATAGACATTTCATCTACGATAATAACATCAGCCGGTATGGGATTGGATTCATTTACACCAAAAACCAGCTCTTCCTCTCCGTCGCTATAACCTGCTTCAAGCAAACGGTGGATAGTCTTTGCTTCTCTGCCACAAACCTGCGACATACGCTTTGCGGCTCTGCCGGTGGGCGCTGTAAGAGTAATTTTCAAGCCGTTTGCTTCCATTATGTCTATTATGGTATTTATTATTGTGGTTTTTCCCGTTCCCGGACCGCCGGTGATTACAAGTGCGCTGTTTTCCATAGCACTATACACAGCCTTTTTCTGCATATCGGCAAGAGAAATGCCACGTTGTGATTCTATAATACTTATCTGACGGGATATGCCGTCTTCATCGGTCTGATACTTAACGGTGGACATTTCCCATATACGCCGGGCACAGTATTTTTCTGCGTAATGGTGTGTGAAATAGTAAATATGCTCCCTGTCATCACACTGTTCAATTACAAGCCGTCTTTGCGCAACAAGCTCATCTATAGCTGAATTTACCGCATCCTCTGATACGCCTAAAATTGACGCAGCAGATTGCACAAGCAATTCTCTTGGCAGAAACGTATGCCCAAAAAGGGTATTGGTCTTCTGTGTATACAAAACTCCTGCGCGTACACGGTTTTTATCACAAGCTTCACAACCCAGCGATGATGCAAGTCTGTCTACAGTTTTAAATCCCATACCCTCTATTTCTTCGCATAGTATATAAGGGTTTTCCTTTATAAGCTCAACTGCGCCGGCACCGAATTTTTTATATATTCTGGCGCACATATTTACACTTATATCGTACTGCTGCAGGAACATCATAAGAGAAGATGCTCCCATCTGAGTAATATAGCTGCGACTGATTATCATAGCCTTTTCGGCAGATATACCACGAATATGTGTAAGCTTTAGTGGCTCGCTTTCAATAACCTTCAAAGACTCCTCGCCAAAGGTGTCTACAATCTTTTTGGCAGTAGCTTCACGAACACCTTTTATAATCCCTGAGCCAAGATATTTTACTATAGCAGCTTTTGTGGTGGGCGCGCTCTTTTCATACATATCAACGCTGAACTGCTCGCCGTATATACGATGGGAAACCCATTTACCCGTAAAGCGCACAGTTTCGCCCTCGCCCACACCATACATATACCCAACAGCTACAAAAAGATCGTCCTCGCTTTCAACCTCAACAACCTTATAGCCGTTATCTTCGTTTTCATATATTACAGTTTTAATTTCGCCAGTTACTGTTAATGGTTCGTTCTGCATAATTTCACCTGCCTCAAAGGGAAATTTAATATATATACAGTATAGTACATACAAAATATTTTTTCAAGAAAAAACGTTCAGCCTAAGCTGAACGTTTCATTTTTTTATTTACTACTCCTGCACAATCTTATAAGGTTTTAAGTCTGCAAAGCTTACGTTTAAAACAGTTGGAGTTTTTGTGCTGTCTAAAGTAAATGCTTTTGAATCAGAAATCTTATAGCTATTTGCATTGATGGATAAAGGATCGTACTTAACCAGATTAGAAAGCGTGTTTTCCCCATATTCCGCTATTAAAGGTGATGTGCTTATGGTATTGGCTGTATTATTAAACACATAAACTTTTGTACTGCCGCTACCGGTATATATAATTTTATCCACATCATTTGCACCGGCTTTGATGGTAGCAACCTCTGAATTGGGGTTAGACAAAAATTCAATGCCTATTCCGCTGTTTGTTTCTTCTCCGGAAGCAGAAATAAGGTCGTTATTGGGATACGACTGTTTTCCGAAAAACGTAAATTTATTTGTTCCTCTTGACCACAATGGCTTTTTCTCTGTATAAAGCATCGTCTCGGTAGTTACCGCACTGGATGTGGCACCGGTTACCTTTAAGCCGTTTTTCATCAGAGAAACACCACAATTGATGGTACTATTTATACGGGCATTTCCCGGATGTGTCGTGTTAAACACGGATTCATCAATCCTCCACAAAGCTATGCCTGTTTCAGAAATTTTACCCGAAAAACTTATCCCGGCATCAAAGCCGTTGAAATCTCTGTTCTCAAGAATATAATATTCTTTGGAATCCGCCGAGGTCTCTATTTTAATGAAACGATAAATATTTTTTGAGGCATCGGGCTTAGTCTTGGAATACTGTGAAACAAGGCTGTAGGTGCCTTTATCCGTTTCATCAATAACCAATAGCTCGCTGTCTTCATACCATCCAAAATACATCTTCGACCAGGCATCAAGACCGCCGGGATATGAGCCCTGTTGCTGTGATGAAGATATTCTGTTCCAGCCTCCATAGTACATAAGGCTGAAATAGTCTATCTGCGAATAATTGATATTGCTGTTGCTGGCGTTATATAAATCCGGCAAATCAAGTGAATGTCCCAGTTCGTGGCAAAGTGTACCTATCTCAAATGGTGCTGTAGGAGAAAGCATTGCACCTCCGCATACGTATCCGTCTTCCTTATAGGCGAACAGGCTTATACCATCTGCTGTAACGCCTTTCTTGTTGCTACGGTGTGCCCATATAGCCGGGGTATACCCTTTATTATAAGCGGCTTCATAACCAGAAAGCAGGAAGAATACAGTAAGCTCACTGGGCGTTATGCGGGTTGCTGTTGATGACGACGTATTAAATGCAGTAAAATCTATATAGGGATCCACAGCTGCAACAGCATTGGTGACAAAAGCATTACCGTTATCGCCCGGATGTGCTGTATTAACCTTAACCTTTAAAATGCCGTCCGCAGCAAAACCGTATGTATCGGTAGTATCTGCATCGGTTACTATTTTGCCGGATTCAGCAGTTGCTCCCACATCGTCTTTAGTGAAAGCAGGCACATATTTGAATCTGCCCTGAGATTGGTCGTTAAAGTAGCTCGCAACAGAAACCGCACCGTCTTCCATTGAGAAGAACTTTTTATAAATATGCTCGTTGGACACAACAGATGTGTCTATCTGAACATCATTATATTCCACGACAACTATTAAAAGCTTTCTGTCACCTTTAAGGTTTTTTCCGAAGCTTACACCTCTTTTGACATTAGTAGCATAGTCAATATCAATATC
>JAZNZL010000200.1:0-5809 GCA_045594925.1 Clostridia bacterium | reverse complement strand
CGCAATAGCGGCGCATCACGGAGATGTTGAAGCGACCACTGTAATCGCGTGTATCGTTCAGGCGGCGGATGCAATCTCGGCAGCACGTCCCGGAGCAAGAAGAGAAAATATCGAAAGCTATATTAAACGTTTGGAGAAGCTTGAAGAAATTGCACAGAGCCATAACGGAGTTGAAAAGTCATATGCAGTTCAGGCTGGCCGTGAGATAAGAATTATGGTTAAGCCAGAGGTTATAAGTGACGATGAAATGGTGCTTGTAACAAGAGATATTGTAAAACAGATAGAGAAAGAGATGGAATATCCCGGTCAGATTAAGGTAAATGTAATCAGGGAAACACGTTCTGTCGATTATGCGAAATAAAACACAAAAATCAAGAGAGTGGCATAACTGTCACTCTCTTTTGCACCATTGGGGAACTGGTAAAAGGGTTTGTAGAAAGGCGGTAAAGTATGAGAATACTTGCAGTGGGTGATGTAACCGGCGAGTGCGGCACAGAATTTGTGAAAACTAACCTGAAATATCTTATAGAAGATGAGCTTATAGATATGTGCATAGTCAATGGTGAAAATGCTGCTGTCCGTAACGGAATAACGGAAAAAGAGTATAATATTATCACAGAGAGTGGGGCAGCTGTGGTAACCCTGGGCAATCATTCTTTTGATAATAAAGAAGTAAAGAAGCTGTTGTCAAATAGTGATATAATACGTCCTGCGAATTATCCTAAAGACACCTTAGGAAAAGGAAGCACTGTTGTAAAAATAAATAATAAAAAAGTCGGTGTAATTAACCTTTTGGGTAGAATAAACCTGTTGAATGTAGATTGTCCTTTTGAAACAGCAGATAGGGAAATAGAAAAGCTCAAAGACGAGTGTGATATGATATTTGTTGATTTTCACGCCGAGACCACCAGCGAGAAGCTTGCTTTGGCGTATTATCTTGATGGTAGGGTGACAGGCTTTTTCGGTACTCATACACACGTGCAGACAGCCGATGAAAGAATACTTCCAAAGGGAACCGGATATATAACCGATATTGGAATGACGGGAGTAATAAATTCTGTATTGGGTGTTGAGAAGGATATAATAATTGAACGGCTTAAAACTTCTATGCCTGTAAAATTTGAGCCAGCATACGGCAAATCGATGCTGTGCGGAGCAGTGTTTGAAACAGATGACGAAACAAATAAATGCGTAAGCGTAAAACGAATTCATATAGAGTAGGTGTGCAAATGAAAAAAGCAGTTTCAGCTGCAATTATTTTAATAATGCTGATAAGCGTGTGCGGATGTAGTAACAGTAATGAACTTATTCTTGACGTATCCGAGTTTAGTGAGGAAGAAACTACTCCGGTAAAAGGCGGAACAATCAATCTTTTCTGCGATGTGCCTGATACTTTAAACCCGATTGTAACGGGATATAAAAGTGTTTCGGAGGTGATGCATCTTGTGTATGACAGTATGTTTGTTACAGAGAATAATTTTTCGGCAACACCGGTGCTTGCTTCGGGATATGTTACAGAAGAGACTAACACCCGCTATATTGTAAAGCTTCGTAAAAAGATACAGTTTCATAACGGAACTGATTTCGATTCCGGAGATGTAATTTCCACTGTTGAAAAGATTTTCTCATCCGGCTCCAAATATAAATCCTTGCTTACTAATTTGAAGTCGTACTATGCTGCAGATAGTCATACGGTAGTTTTTGAACTCATAACACCTCAGGCTAATTTTGTAAATCTTCTTGATTTTCCGATTTTGCCGTCAGAGTGCAGTGAACAGGATTATGTTCAGGAAAATAAGTATTTTGTTCCCTGCGGAACGGGTAAATTTAAAATTGAAAGCATTAACGCGAACTCGCTTATACTTGCTAAAAACGAAGAAAACCGTTTGGGCGAGGAGCCCTATGTTGATAATATAAAAGTATCCTATGTTCAGGATAGCTCTATTGCAAAATTCACCTTTGAAGCGATGGAAACAGATGTAATAACCACTGATTTGTATAGCTGGGGCGATACAGCTATGAAAGGCGATTTTTCCAGCTATGAATACGAAAGTAACAGACTGGCGTTTATCGGGCTAAACTGCGCCAACACCTCGTTAAACGATAAGAATGTAAGGAAAGCAATATCTGAGGCAATAGATAAAGAAAAACTTGTTTCAGATGTAATGTATACACACGGTGCGGTTGTTAATACCCCGATAAATCCCAACGCCTATTTTTCAGGCACAGGATATGTAACTGACCGTTATGAATCCGGCGAGGCACTGCAAAAGCTTAAGAATGCCGGATGGCTTGATTTGGATAATGATGGCGTGCTTGATAAATATTTTGATGATTTTCAGCATAGCCTGCATTTTAATCTTGTGGTAGATTCAGAGAATTCCGGGTCAGTGCGTCTTGCAAATCTTGTGGCAGAAAGTATGAGGCAGGAGGGTATACAAATAAATGTAATTCCGCTTACTTACTGGAACTATGTTGCTGCTGTTCAAAATGGCGAGTATGATATGTTTGTAGGCCGTATAGATATATCTGATGATTGTGATGTATCGTTTTTGCTTAAAAGCGGAGGTGCGCAGAATCATTTCAGGTATTTGTCACAGCTTATGGACGAAGCGTTGTATAAAATATCCACAGCGAACGGTGAAAGCGGTATAAAAAATGCTTATAAGGAATTTGATTCAGTATTTAAAGACGAACTGCCAATGATACCATTGTATTTTGAAAATGACGCAGTTTTTTCATCGGTGCGTCTTAAGGGCGAACTGGCAGTTTCCCGTACCGGTATTTATACTGGCTTTGAAAATGTGTACGTTAAATACAAATAAAAAATACGCTCTGTGTAGAGCGTATTTTTTATATCTTAACCGATATAGGTTTTCTTTTTTCAAAGTAATAGTATCTTTCAAAGCCCATCTCTTTTAACAGTGGTCTCACAGTATCAAACCCATTTGCAATTCTGTCTGTAATGTGAGCATCGGAGCCTAATGTAATCAATCTTCCGCCTAAATCAAAATACTTTTTAATTAAGTCAAACGAGGGTAAAGTTTCTCCATAATAAGAATTTATGCCTGATGTGTTCATTTCCAGAGCAACTTGTCGCTCAATCAGGGTTTTCATTATTTCTTTAATTTTGTCTTCAAATAGAGCAGACGAAATATTTCTTTTGTATTTGCCATTGATATACCTGAAAGGATATGTTATGTGGCATAAAGTATCAATTGGAGCATTTTGTGCTACGATAAGTGCAAAGGATAAATACGCATCAATAATCTCCACAAGGTAATCTATTTGTGTATTTTCATCAAGACATTCCATAGAAAGACGCATTACTCCCTCCCGAAAGGGAAAAGCGTGAACAGAACCGAGAATAATATCAAAATCAGCTGCCTGACAAAGCTTTAAAGCGATTTCAGGATTGTTAAAATAACCACCAAGTTCAATACCTGAAAGGATTTTTAAGTTTCTTCCGTATCTGCGTTTTGCTAAGCTGACATCATCAAAAACTTTTCTTGCTGTGCTAAAATTCTCATCGTCGGTATATATCCCTATGTCAACGTGATCAGTAAAATTGACACCGCCAATACCGTTGTCAATTGCAAAAGAGCAAATTTCATCGGCAGTTTGTTTGCTGTCGTGGGAGTTTTCAGTGTGTATGTGTGTATCAAACATTATAATCCCTCCATAATGATAAATATTATAGCATAACACGACAAAAAAGTAAATCAATATATTGATTATTTAAAATAAAATTGGTATAATGAAATGATAGAAAACGAGGTGATTTTCATTGAGCAAAGTAGCAGTTATAGGCGCGGGTGCAGCAGGTGTAGTTGCGGCACTGAAGGCGTCTGAACGTCATAATGTAATTTTGCTAGAGGGCAATGAAAAATGTGGTAAAAAGCTGCTTTTAACCGGTAACGGCAGATGTAATTACTGGAATAGTGATATAAGTGTATCTGCCTATGAAACAGATTGCCCCGAATCACTGGAGAGTATATTAAAAAATAAGGATGAGGTGTTTTTTTATCTTGAAAAGATAGGCTTGTATCCTAAAATTAAAAACGGATATTATTACCCGTATTCTAATCAGGCATCAAGTGTCCGAGAGATTTTTGAAAAGAAGGTAAAAAGCAGTAAGATTGAGTTTGCGACTAACTTTAAGGTGACTGACATTTTAGAAAAAAACGGAAAATACATACTGCTTTCCGAAAATGAAAAAGCGGTAGAGTGTGATAAACTCATAATTGCAACCGGCTCTAAGGCATATCCTAAAACCGGCAGTGACGGCAGTGGATATAAACTGGCAAAAGCGTTGGGACATAATGTAAATGAGGTTCTTCCGGCGCTTTGCGGGCTTGTTTGTGAGGGCAAATTTTTAAAAGAATGGGAAAAAATACGTTGTGATGCAGCTGTAAGCCTTTATGTTAACGGTGAATGTATAAAAACCGATATAGGTGAGATACAGCTTACCAATAATGGTATCAGTGGGATATGCACATTTAATATAAGCGGACAGGCTGCAGAAAATCTGTATTTAAAAAATAAAGTTGAGGTAATGATTGATTTTATGCCCGAACTAAAGGACAGCTTTTATAATTGGTTCAGCGAAAGATGTGCCCTTATGGGTAATGTTACGGTTGAACAGGCGCTGGAGAGCGTGTTTAATTATAAACTGATGTTTGTATTGCTGAAACAAGCCGGTATTGATAAAACATCAAACTGGTGGTCGCTTTCGGAAAAGGATAAGAGTGCGCTTTGTAAAGCAATTAAAGAGTTTAAGCTTAAAGTCTGTGAAACTGAGTCTTATGATAAGTGTCAGGTTTGTACCGGCGGCGTTCCACTTTCGGAGATAAATAGCGAAACGATGGAATCTTTGGAAAAAGACAACGTATACTTTGCAGGCGAGATAATTGATGTAGACGGCAGATGCGGTGGCTATAATCTTGCATTTGCGTTTATAAGTGGCTATATAGCCGGCGGGAGTGTGTGATGATAAGAATACGTCAGATAAAAATAGATGTTGCAGAAGATACACTGGGAAGAATAATAAGAAATATTGCAAAAAAGCTTTCGGTAGACGTGGATGACGTGTCTGATGTAGAAATTGTCAAAAAATCCATTGATGCGCGAAATAAAGCACAGATTTTCTATGTGTACGAAGTTGATGCCGTCGTTAAAAACGAGGCTGAAATTTTAAAGAAGAGTCAAAATAATGATATCTGTAAATCGCCGGATAGAAACTATAGATTTGAAAAAATCGGAGATAAATTGCTTGAAAATCCTCCTGTAATAGTAGGTTCGGGTCCTGCAGGATTGTTTTGTGCATATGTATTAGCGGAAAACGGATATAACCCTGTAATAATTGAACGGGGAGAGGACGTAGAGCATCGTATAAAAACTGTAGAGCACTTTTGGGAAACCGGCGAGCTTAACACGGAATCCAATGTGCAGTTTGGAGAGGGTGGAGCAGGCACCTTTTCCGACGGGAAGCTCAATACTCTTGTAAAAGACGAAGGTAACCGATGCCGAAAAGTGCTTGAAACCTTTTTCAAGTGCGGCGCACCGGAAGAGATTTTGTACGATAGTAAGCCTCATATAGGCACTGATTTGCTTTCAGTAGTTGTTAAGAATATGCGTGAGGCAATAAAGAGTATGGGAGGCAGATTCTTGTATAACACCTGCCTTACAGATGTAGTTATTGGAGACGGCGCTGTTAAAGGTATACAAATAAACGGAAATGAGATAATAAATTGCAGTGTACTTGTTCTTGCTGTTGGGCATAGTGCAAGAGATACATTTGAAATGCTTT
>JAZNZL010000199.1:0-7106 GCA_045594925.1 Clostridia bacterium | reverse complement strand
TGGCCTCCGACTTTGCTTTTTCTTTTTCTACATCCTCTGCAGGTACGCTGTCTCTATCCTTATACAAGGGATTGATTGCTGCTATCTGCATTGCACAGTCTTTTGCTGCAACTGCTGCATCTTCATTTGAAAGGTCTGCTTCAACCTTTACCATTACACCGATTCTGCCGGCTGCGTGAACATAACCTACCACGCCGTCTTCATATCTTGCAAAACGACGGATATTCATATTTTCACCGATTTTTGCAATCTTCTCTGTTAACAAATCCTTGATTGTTACTGATTCATCATCAATAAACTTTGATGCCATAAGCGCATCCATATCTGCAGGGTTGGTTGCGATTACCTGTCTTGCTACATTCTTTACGAATGATTTGAACTCATCGTTCTTCGCAACGAAGTCTGTTTCTGAGTTGATTTCTACCATTGCGCCTACATTACCCTCTACAACGATATCAACAAGACCTTCAGATGCTATTCTGCCTGCCTTCTTTGCTGCTGTAGCAAGGCCCTTTTCACGCAAATAATCAACCGCTTTATCAAAATCACCGTTTGTTTCTGTAAGTGCTTTCTTACAGTCCATCATTCCGCAACCGGTTCTCTCTCTTAATTCTTTTACGTCTTTTGCTGTGAACATTGGTATATTCCTCCCATTAAAGCACTTTTTGGGTTACCCCTATTATGCCGTATATTCAATTATTCCTGTACTGCTTCCTCTTCAGCCTCAGCATCATCTGCTACTGTGCCAATCTGCTCGCCCTGTTTACCCTCGATGATTGCGTTACCCATTGTTGAAGCTATAAGCTTAACTGCACGGATTGCATCGTCATTACCGGGGATTACATAGTCTACTTCGTCAGGGTCACAGTTTGTATCTACGATAGCTACTACCGGAATACCAAGCTTTTTAGCCTCTGCAATAGCAATCTTCTCTTTCTTGGGGTCTACTACAAACATTGCGCCGGGAAGCTTTTTCATCTCTTTAATACCGCCAAGGTACTTCTGGAGCTTTTCTGCTTCAAGCTTTAATTTGATAACCTCTTTCTTGGGAAGAAGATCAAATGTGCCGTCTGCTTCCATCTTCTCAAGCTGATTGAGTCTGTCAATTCTTTTTCTGATGGTTTTGAAGTTTGTAAGCATTCCGCCCAACCATCTTGCGTTTACGTAGTACATACCTACTCTCTCAGCTTCTTCCTTAATGGAATCCTGAGCCTGCTTCTTTGTACCTACAAAAAGGATTTCTTCGCCGCTTTCTGCTACTTCTTTAATGAAGTTATAAGCTTCTACTACCTTTTTAACGGTTTTCTGCAGGTTAATGATGTAGATACCGTTTCTCTCTGTGAAAATGTACTCCGCCATTTTGGGGTTCCATCTTCTGGTCTGGTGTCCGAAGTGAACACCTGCTTCTAAAAGCTGTTTCATTGAAATTACTGACATATTTTATGCCCTCCTTGTTTTTTATACCTCCGTGCATCTCATCCCTGACGAATACCCGTTTGCACAGGCAACTTCCGGCAAGTCAACGCACGTGTGTATTTTTGTACCTGAATATTTTACCACAGGTATTTTTAAAATGCAATACTTTTTTAATAATTTTTCAGCAAAATTTCTTCCGCTTTTTTAAGTTGCACATCTTTATCATAGGGGATGGTGGTTATTGGCAAATTTTTAACCTCATCTGCCAGTGAAACCTCAACAGACGGTGTTATACCGGTTTTATCTATACAGGTGCCGCCGGGGGTATAGTACTTTGCAGAGGTTATCTTTACCGCTGTACCGTCACCAAGCTCAAATATGGTCTGCACGCTGCCTTTTCCAAAGCTTTTTTCCCCTACAAGCACTCCTCTGCCGCTATCGGCAACTGCTCCCGCAAGAGCCTCTGCCGCGCTTGCGCTGCTACCATTTATAAGCACGCACAGGGGCATATCGAAATATCTTGCATCGGAATCATATTTTGTTTCTCTGCCCTGTTTATCCTTTATGGTGATAATATTCCCCTCAGGCAACAGTGTGTCGGCAATCTCTACAAGGCTTTCCAATGTTCCACCCGGGTTATTTCTTAAATCTATGACAAGATATCTGGCGCCGCTGTTTTTAATATTTGCCAAACACTGTTTAAACTCATCTGCTGTTTTATCGCCAAAATTGGATATACGGATATAGCCCACATCATTAGCCAGCATTTTATCAGTAGCTGTTATTGCTACAATCTTTTCTCTGGCTACAGAAAGAGTTATTATACTATCTCCTCTTTTAACAGCAAGCTCTACCTTCTTACCTGATACTTCGGTAGCTTCGCCTTTTATCATATTTATAGCTTCGTTATAATTTGATACATCAACAGGCACATCGCCTACTCTAACAATCTTATCTCCCGGCAGAATACCCGCTTTTTGCGCAGGTGAATTATCAAAGGGCGTTATTACGGTTATAAGATTATCGCTATCTATAAAAACCTCTACCCCTATACCAACATAATCGCCCGCTACAGATGTTTTCATATCCTCAAGGCCTTCTTTATCTATATACGTTGTATATGGGTCGTCTATCCCGTATGTGAGGCCCTCAAGTGCCATATCGGTCATACGGTCTTTATCATAATCATATATAAAATAATTATCTATAAGTGCCTCTACTTTTTTTATTTTATCAGTTCCGTTATTCATCGACGACCAAATCATTGCAAAAAAGCCGCCGCCAACTGCATAAAAAACCAAAAATGCTGTTACTACAAAGGTTACAAGTGCTGTTACAAATATATGTTTTTTATTTATCACCGTCTGCACACTCCCTTTTATTATATACTTTTATCTTTATATTCACAAACAAAAAAGATAAGAACAGAACGCTTTTATATGCGTTCTGTTCGGTTATTTTATCTAAGATAGGACATAGGATTTACTGGCTTACCATTTACCTGAACCTCAAAATGAATATGCGGTCCTGTGGAATATCCGGTTGAGCCTACCTTCGCAATGGTCTGACCTCTGGTAACCTTCTGACCTTTACTTACATTGAGCTTACTGTTATGTCCGTAAAGAGTGGTTACTCCGCCGCCGTGATTTATTACAACATAGTTACCGTAGGCATTATTCCAGCCCGCAATAATAACAGTACCATCAGCTGCCGCCAAAACATTTGTACCGTATGAAGCGCCGATATCTATACCCGTATGCTGCTTATAAACACCCAGTGTGGGATGCACGCGCATACTATAGGGTGAGGTTATAACATAAGAGTTTGTTGATGGCCACAGGAATTTTCCGCCGGTATAACGGCTTTTATCCCCTGATACGATATTATAAATCTCGTTATGCGCCTGTTGCTCTGCTTCTTTAGCCTCTTTAAGCTCTTTTGTGAGAGTTTTTTCCGTAAGCGCAAGCTCATCCAAAATCTTTTTACTTGCTGCCTGCTTACTTGCAAGAACTCTTTTCTTTTCAAGGCTGCTCTCCATTATAGCCATTGCCTCTGAGCGCTCGTTTTCTATTTCTATCTTAAGAGCTTCTACAAGCTGTTCGTTTTCTTTAAGCTCTGTAAGTAGCTGATTATCATAAGAAGCTATCTTTTCTACAACATCCATTCGAACAAAAAAATCTTCAAGGGAGTTTGCGTTAAGAAGCACCTCAAGATATGTTATAGAGCCCTTTTCAACAATGAGCTTTACTCTGTTTTTATAGGACTCAAACTGTTTACTGCTCATTTCGTGTGCAACAGCCAGCTCCTGTGTTTTTTCATCTATTCTGTCGTTTATTTCTTCAATCTTTGCATCAAGTGCATCTATTTCTTTTTGTATAGCAGCAACATCAGCATCTATCTGCGTCTTTTTCTGTTGTTCCTGCTTTTTCTTATTCTGGGCATCATTGAGCTTTTTATTTATTTCCTGCTGCTGCTGACGGGCTTTATTAAGCCTTTCCTGAGCAGATGCCGCATTGGCTCTAAAGGGCACAATGGTAAACAAACTTACCGCCACAAAAGCCACCAATGCTATCCATGCAAAAATACGCACCAAATTTTTCTTTTGCATAATTTGTTCTCCTTGAAAAATCAAACCTTCAGGTGTTTACGTATTGACATTGCGCTACCGATTGCTCCGATAGCTATACCCACCAATGCACAGGGGATTAAAATTACATACCATATCTCGCCGAATTTTCTGAACGATATTATTGCGCCCGCCGGAAGTGTTCCCAATGCCGACAAAGCGGCCGCGTAGCAGGACTGCAGCACAAAAAACGCCACAACTGCCCCACAAAAGCCTACTATCATTCCTTCTATCATAAATGGCCATCTTATAAACGAATCAGTGGCACCCACATACTTCATTATATTTATCTCTTTACGTCTTGCATAGACTGCAAGCTTTATGGTATTAGATATTATAAACACGCTTATAAACATAAATATAAGAATTATCCAGAGTGATACATGTCTTATGGCATTACTTACAGAATACACTATGTTTATCATATCCTGTCTGTTCTGCACACGGAGCACGCCGTCTATCTTACTGATTTCTTCAGATTTTATCTGCGTTTCAGTGATATCGTGAAGAGTGACTTTAAAAGAATCGTCTATAATATCATCCGGAAGACCGCTATAGGACACAAGCTCTTCCTCAGTAAGACCTTCTTTAAACTTTGCAAACGTGTCCACTCCACGTTCAAAGGTAACAGCGCTTACACCGTCTATCTTTTTAATAGAATCACTTATCCGCTGTATCTGACCTGTACGGCTAGCCTCATCCGTTATATAAACCTGCATCTGGCACTGGTCCGCAACCTGTTCCCCAAAAGAATTCAGGTTTGCCGTAAACACAAGAAACACACCAAACACAAAAAGGCAGGATGCTGTTATAAACAATGAAGCAAGGCTCATAAGTCCATTTTTAAAAATATTACTGATGGCTTCGTATGTAAACCTTCTGGCAAATCTAATTAGCATAGCTGTAACCACCTTTTTTCTCGTCGCAAGCTATGGCTCCGCCTTCAACATGTATTACACGCTTCTGCATAGTGTTTACTATATTCTCTGCGTGGGTTGCCATTACGACTGTAGTTCCGCGTCTGTTTATGGTATCCATAATATCCATTATATCATTGGCTGTTTCAGGGTCAAGATTACCTGTAGGCTCATCCGCTATGAGCACTGCCGGATTATTTACAATCGCTCTTGCGATTGACACCCTCTGCTGTTCGCCGCCTGACAGCTCATTAGGATACATATCCGCTTTATGAGTAAGGCCTACCATACTTAGAACATTGGGCACCTGACGTCTTATCTCTCTGCGGGTGGCACCTACTATTTCCATAGCATAGGCTATATTATCATAGGCTGTTTTATTAGGCAGAAGTCTGAAATCCTGAAACACTACACCGATGGTTCGCCTGAAATATGGTATTTCTCTTCTTGTGAGTCCGCATACATCTACACCGTTTATGACAATATTACCCTCACTGGGCTCTATCTCTTTCATCATAAGCTTTATGAGTGTAGACTTTCCCGCTGCGGAAGAGCCAACCAAAAAAACAAACTCGCCTTTTTCTATGAACAAATTTACATCTTTTAATGCCTGAACGCCGTTATCGTACGTTTTTGACACATTCTCAAAAAGTATCATAATACACCTCAAATTTTAAGGGATGTGGTTTTTAAATATTTATTTACCATCATAGCCACCTTGAAAATTATTGCCTCGTCAAAAATCCTCAAATCAAGTCCGGTGATTTTCTGGATTTTATCAAGTCTGTATACAAGCGTGTTTCTATGAACATAAAGCTGTCTGGAGGTTTCTGAAACGTTAAGGTTATTTTCAAAGAACTTCTTTATGGTTTCTATAATTTCGCCGTCAAGCTCATTTATAGAGCCTTTTTTAAACACCTCACTCAAAAACAGCTGACACAGGGTTGTGGGAAGCTGATATATGAGTCTGCCGATTCCCAAATCCTCATAGCTGATGATGTTTTTCTCATCCTCAAACACCTTACCAACCTCAAGGGCTACCTGCGCCTCTTTATATGATGTGGCTATCTCTTTGATGTTTTCTATAAGTGTGCCGATACCTACAGAAACCTTTTTAACAAGCGCCTCTGATGTTATGGTATCTGATATCTCAGCTGCAAGAGTCTGAAGCTGCTTAAGCTCTACAGGCTCATCAAATTCTTTTACAAGCGCTATATCATTACCGTCAATATTTACGATATAGTCTTTATTCTTATCCGGGAACATTCCCTCAAGAATATCCGCTACTGAAATCTCACCAGCATTTTCTGAACGAATCAAAAATACTACCCTGTACGCATCTATAGGCAGACGCAGCTCAGCCGCTTTTGCCAAAACATCTCCGGGCAATATATTATCAAGCAAAAAGTTCTTTATGAAATTTATATGATTATACTTATCATCATACAGGGTCTTTATGGATGTGAAATTGATCTTGAGCATCTCCGCAAAGCTACGTGCCATTGCATCATCGCCGCGGACAAACACGATAAAATCCACCTTGCCCATTTCCTGAACTGTTCTGTATGTATATCCGTTATACGAAAAGGTATCAAGATTATCATTAGCAAAGTTCAGCACACATTCAAGGTCATTATCCGATATAACTATATCCGATGCTGAAACAACTGTACCACCATCTAAAATGATGCCAACGTCCCGTCCCATAGCATCCTTAAACTGCTGTACTATCTGCTGAAAATAACGCGTATTCAAAAAATCACCTCATTTAAAATTACACCTTTAACATATATAATACTATTTTTTTGTCACTTTTGCAAGATTAAAAAGTATATTTTTATGAAAAATTGTAGATTTTTTGTTGCCTGAAATGTATTTTTCTGCATTTTACCTCTGAAAATTATACAAAAACGGATTGAACACTTTATATGTTCAATCCGTTTTTAGCTTTGTTGGTCTTTTTCTGTTTCTGCAGAAACAGATTCCTGTGGTTTGTTTTCGGATTCAGTGGATACATCTTCCTGAGCTGGTTCAGTTTTACTTCCTGCATCTGTGGGTTCAGGCTCTGTTTCATTCTTTTCCGCTATTACAGGTTCTGTGTTTTCATCATCAGGTGATGACACGGGAATCTCTGTTTCGTTCTCATC
>JAZNZL010000198.1:0-1551 GCA_045594925.1 Clostridia bacterium | reverse complement strand
CAAGCTCATATATTTGAGTCTCAAGCTCATCTATACGTTGTTTAAGCATTATACCGTATTCCAAAAGCTTATCTCTGTCTACCAAAAAGCCTTCAATCTCCATAGAAGCCAGCACCTTCACAAGCGGCATTTCTATATTTTCGCAAAGCTGACTTTGGCCAAGCTCTGCCATTTTATCTGTTTCATATTTATAAAGCAAGGGCAAAACGGCTGTTTCGCCGCAGATAATTTTTAAAAAAGCTTCTTCATCAGCACTGTCTATACCTTTAGCTGACTTGCCCTTACCCAAAAGCTCCTCCCGGTCAGCTATCTCTGCGGACAAAAACACATCCGCAAGTGATGATGGCGAATAGGCAGACCTTGAAGAATCCAGAAGATACGCACCGATTACAACATCAAAATATCCGTTTATATCAACTCCGTATTTATTAAGCAGCACCATATCGGTTTTTAAATCAAAGGATATTTTACGGATTTTTTCGTTTTCCATAAAAGGCTGTATCGTCTGTGCCACATCGGCACCGCTTATGAGGAAATCTGTTGTAATGTATGCACATTTATTGTCCGACAAAAAAGCAAAGGCAAATATGCCGTCGTCATTTGTATATATTCTGTAGAAAAGATTGTCCTTGATTTTATCAAACTCTGCCAAAAGAGCTTCTGTCGTTTCAAGCTTGACTGCATCCGGAAGTTCAAGAGTGTTCTCCGCTGTGGTGCCTGCCTTTTTAAGAAAGGACTTAAGCTCAAGGTTTGTAAAAAGCTCTGTAAGGCGTTTTGAATTAAAATCAGTCAGCACGTCTTTATCAATATCATAATCACCAGGCACATATCTGTCTATAGTAGCAAGATAGTAGCTCATATCGGCATCTTCTCTGCCGTCTAAAAGCTTATTTCGCGCGGCGGGCTTTATTGACGGGGAATCTAAATTGTCATAAAGATTTTCTATGCTTTTAAATTCTGATATAAGCGCAAAGGCTGTTTTTTCGCCTATGCCTGACACTCCCGGAATATTATCCGATGTATCCCCCATAAGCGCCTTTACTGCTACAAACTCAATAGGTGTTACTCCGTACTTTTCAAAAACCGCAGTATCATTATAAACCTCTGTGGTTGTTGCACCCATACGAGTAGTAGTAAGAAGTATTTTGGTGTTTTCTGACGCAAGCTGAAGGTCATCTTTATCGCCGGTTAAAACCAGACACTCAACCCCGCCTTCATCACATATACGACTTACTGTGCCAATAATATCATCGGCTTCATAGCCTTCTTTTTCATATATGCGTATATTCATAGCTGAAAGGATTTCTTTTAATACAGGCATCTGCACAGCAAGCTCATCGGGCATACCCTTACGCTGTGCCTTATAGCCTTTATAGTGCTTATGACGAAATGTGGGAGCGCGCATATCAAAAGCAACGGAAATATAATCCGGTGAGTATTCCTCAAGGTTTTTAAAAAGTATATTCAAAAAACCGTATATACCATTAGTAGGCAGACCTGCGCTGTTAGTGAGACTTTTTATGGCATAGAATGCTCTGTTTATGATACTGT
>JAZNZL010000197.1:0-3170 GCA_045594925.1 Clostridia bacterium | reverse complement strand
GGATCACAAAGATAATCTTTTTATGTAGATTATTAACATCAATCTTTTTAACAATAGAAGAATAAAAATAGTTATCTAATAATAAAGCAATAAAAGCAATGATAACAGCAAAATATCTGATCCACTCGGTATTTTCGAACATTTCTGCCAAGGGAGAAATACTTGCCAAAAATATAGTAAAACCTTCAATTATTAAATGATAAAGTATGTAGATGAAAATAACCAATGGCGTTTTTTTCTTGTTTATTTTGTTAATTTCCATATCGTACCTCAAATTATAACACATTTACTGTACTTATGATGATAACAGAAACACAGAAAAAGCTTATATGTTCTCTCAGCTAACGACATTAGCTTTTATACAGAAACGTCACATATCTTTTAAAATTACTTATTCAAAATCATAATAATCGCTTATTAAGTTTTCAAGTACATCATAGTCACAGCTAAAGTGAGTAGTTGAAACGCGATCGCCTTCAGCGTCATAGGTTTCCCCATATCCACCGCAAGAATAGAAGCTATATAGACCGTCTGTAAAGTTTATTCTGATGACCCATTCACCATAATAAAAGCTGGGGTCTATTGACGCAAGTACAATAATAATAGTATCAGAAAACTTGACCTTTGAAAAATCACTCAAAAAGCTCTCTATATCTTCGTCGGGCTCTGTCCGTATCTATACCCTCATATATATAATGACGCCCAAAATTCAAAATAGCAGTTTTTAACGAAATTTTTCTTGTTTTTTCAGCAAAAGCCAAGTTAATGCTCGTTTTACTAATAACCAAAAAAGTCCAAACCCATTATTCAATTTTCAGGCTTGGACTTCGTTATTTACTTCTACACTTAAATCATACCATAACATCAGGTGTATGTCAACACTATGATATCTCATTTTCTACCAAAGTATTTTCTGCTTCTAAAATCAACTGATTGTAGTCTTAATTTATTTATAAACTGCTTTTCCTGTAAATCTACAATAAGTAAAAGTATGAATAAATTGCCGTTCATAATTGAGAATGAGACGTAAATAATAAAAGCAGAGAGGCAAACAAGTCTCTCGATAATATAGATAAACTCCCGTAAGGAGAAACAGAACACACACTTCTGTGTTCGTGAAAGGAAACAAAAATGGCAAGCAACAAAACACTTGTGCCTGAAGCAAAGGCAGCTCTTGACCAGTTCAAGATGGAAGCAGCAAACGAAGTAGGCGTTAACCTTAAGAACGGTTACAACGGTGAACTCACTTCCCGTCAGGCAGGTTCCATCGGCGGTCAGATGGTTAAGAAGATGGTAGAAGCGTACGAGAACAGCATTAAGGGTCAGAACTAAGCTTCGGGCTTAGCTCCTCTTTTTCAGTACGTTTTATCAAAATCAGTTCTGTTTTAAGGCTTTAGTGCCTACAGGCTGAAAGAAACCCCTTCAGGTAAGATAAACAGTTATTGTTATCTTTGCCCGAAGGGGTTTTCCTTTTGTTTTTTGCCACGAACATACGCTTTATTTCAAATCTCCTCTCATCTGTCCGCTTACTTGTACACTTGCGTATATATAATGTACACAGAAAGCTATAAATATATTTTTACAGGAGTTGACCCTTCCGGTATTTGCAGTATATAGGAAATACAAAAAAGGAGGAGAAAAATGGAGGTTTGTTACGTTGCATCAAGAAATGGAAAAAGCGAATACGAATATTACGAGAAAAGAAGCAGGTCTGCTTATCAGCGCAAGTGTATTGACGGCAAGATCACCGGTTGCGGAAACTGTGTTGGCTACTGCAAATATACTGAGCATCCGGGTTTTATAACACGTGAGCTTCGCCGCGAACACAACTGCATTACAAAAGGGTGCTATTATTACGTTCCGAAGCCCAAGCGAAGCAAACAGCAGAAAGAAAAAATAAGCACCGCAGTTCGACTGATCTACGACATATAAGAATATATTTATAGAAAGGCAGTACGATATGAGTGATTTTAACGAGAAAAATTTTGATTTTGACTACGATTTTGATGAAGAATTTGATCCTGTACTTGAAGGATTACTTGAAATGGTCAGAAAATGCCCCAAGCCTGATATGTACATACTGAACTTCAAGCGATTTGCTGAGGCTATTAAATCCTCGGTTCAAATAGTTAATGCTATGAAGGAAAACTCATCCGAGCTATCTGTCAGATATTTTTACGACCCGATTATCGGCACCGCACTTTGCATTGAGATATGTGCGCAAATAATCGGAGTAGTTAATATGAAAAGCTTTGCAGAAGCTTTATCTGCAGCCGAGACATTCGGGATAGATGCAAAGCTTGACGGCTCGGTCAGCGTCGGCATTACATATCAAAACGTGAGAATACCCGTGAGAACAAAAGAATAATAGGAGCACACAATGGAATATTTCGAAGATACTTTTGACACATTTGACATAATTGACCGTGACTGGCTTATGAATGAGCTATCAAAGCTTGATGAAGCGGAAAGCCAAACTGACGGTGATGATTTACATAATAATACTGAAGTTGAATAAACAGCATTTTAATCATATGAGACCAAAGCTGATATAAAAAAACTCGGTGAAATTCACCGAGTTTTTTATTGTTTTTTAATTAAATTACGCCTTTTTTAAGGATAACGTTTGCATACTGAGCCTTCTCGCCTGTTGCAACTACTGCATAAGCTTTCTTTGCTCTTTCATAATATTCATCTCTTTCAATATACGTTATCTTATGCTCAGGCTCATATTTGGAAAGAACTTCTTTAAAATCTTCCCAGATAACAGGCTCGTAGGTATCACCTTCAACCAGGTCCATTACCATAAAAGTTTCTGTAACGTACTGGTCAAGAGGAAACAGCGGAAGTATGGCATTAAGAAGATCTACAACACCGATACCGTCTGCTCTTATTATCTGGTTACACTTTCCTATGCTTTCAGAGGGAAAATTTGCATCTGCAAGAACTATCTCATCGCCATGACCCATCTCGCAAAGCACCTTTAAAAGCTGAGGTGAAATAAGAGGTGAAATATTCTTTAACATACTTTTATCCTCCTGCTGTTATATAAGCTCACAGTTCCATACGTCAACAGAGGAATCCTGGAATACTTCCTTAAGAGTTTTTCTTACAGCTTCCCTATCAACGCCCTTCTTGAGAATAACCTGAAGGAATCCGCCGCCGCCTGC
>JAZNZL010000196.1:0-1834 GCA_045594925.1 Clostridia bacterium | reverse complement strand
GATGAGGTAGGTCGCGGCACCAGTACATTTGACGGGTTGTCAATTGCCTGGGCGGTTGTTGAATATGTAAGCGGTAAAATAGGTGCTAAAACGATGTTCGCAACTCATTATCACGAGCTTAAGGTTCTGGAAGAAAAGCTTGATGGTGTAAAGAATTATTCCATAGCAGTTAAAAAGCGTGGTAAAGATATAATCTTCCTCCGTAAAATCATCCCCGGCGGAGCATCGGATAGCTATGGTATAGAGGTTGCGGCTTTGGCCGGCGTTCCTGATGAGGTTACAGAACGGGCGCAAAATGTTCTTTCAAGCCTTGAAAACGGGCAGATAGCCACAAGCACTGCCGAAACCGGTAGAGTATCTGCACCTGTTGCTTCACAGGAATTTCCTAATGAGGAAGCAGAGCATATAAAAAATCTTGATATATCAACTCTCACACCTATAGAAGCAATAAATGAGCTTTATACATTACAGATGAAGCTTAAATCTCTTAACTGACAGGGGGCGGTAAGCCTTGAAGATAAATATTTTAGATAAGCAGTTGGCGAATATGATTGCGGCGGGCGAGGTTGTTGAAAGACCGGCATCTGCTGTAAAAGAGCTTGTTGAAAATGCTGTTGATGCCAATGCAAAAAATATTGTTGTAGAAATAAAAAACGGGGGTATGACTTATATCCGCGTAACTGATGATGGTGATGGTATACATCCTGAGGAAGCAGTAACAGCTTTTGCCCGTCATGCCACCAGTAAAATAAAAACAAAGGAAGACCTTGATAAAATATATACTCTCGGCTTTCGCGGTGAGGCACTTGCAAGTATCGCGGCAGTAGCCAGAGTAGAGATGTTTACAAAAACAAAAGATTTTTCCTACGGCAAAAATGTGATTGTAGAGGGTGGCGAGGTTTTAGAAAATACAGAGGCAGGCTGTCCTGACGGAACTACCGTTATAGTGAGAAATCTCTTTTTCAATACTCCTGCCCGTATGAAGTTTTTAAAAAGCGATGCCGCAGAAACAACCGCCGTTACAGATGTTGTAAATAAGATGATATTGTGTCATCCCGGAGTTAGTATAAAGCTTATCAGTAATGGTAAAACAGTGGTTTCAAGTCACGGAACGGGCAAGCTTAACGATTGTATTCACGTGGTATTCGGCGAAGATTATTCGAAAAATATGATAGATGTGCAGTACAAAGAAGAGTTTGTATCCGTCACAGGCGGTACAGGGGCATTTTCACTTTCCCGTAAGGACCGCCGTCATCAGGTGTTTTTCTTAAACGGCAGAAATATAGTGAATAAAACCATAAGCGCAGCAGTCGCGGAGGCGTATAGAAACTCTGTTATGGTAGGCAAATTTCCCGTGTGTGTGCTTTGTATTAACATAGCACCGGGACTGGTGGACGTTAATGTTCATCCTACAAAAATGGAAGTGCGTTTTTCGGATGAGAAAAAGATTTATAATGCAGTGTACTGGGCTGTGAAAGAAGCTATATCAAGCACCCGTCACGTTCCCGAAATAGATGACGGCAAAATCTTTACTCTAACTAAAGAGGAAAAAGCCGAAATCAAAAAAGACCTTCCACCGCAGACAGAATTGCCTATAAAGACGTATTCCGAACCGGATAAAAAATCCGACACTACTGCTCAGGCAGTAAAAGAGAATATAGCTTCTGCAATAATGAAAAATGCTGCAGCCAATGCACATACCACACCAACAAGTGTTAATACCGGATATGGTGTAACTAAAAAAGCCTTTCGTCAGAAAGCCGATGCAGACGGATTTTATAAAAACCAGTCTTTGGAAAAAGATACAAAACATAAGGCGGAGTCATCATATTCT
>JAZNZL010000195.1:0-3141 GCA_045594925.1 Clostridia bacterium | reverse complement strand
TTTAACACGTTTTCCCTCAGGCAGAGTGCTTATTTAATATATCACGCGTTCACCATCTCTGTCAAGGTTTTTGTGCTAAAAAACATATACAAATTTATATATATGCTCCTTTTACTTATTTAGTGAAAAAGACAACCTACAGATTTGAAAGTTCTTCTGACAGATTTCCCCAGAGTTCATAAAGGCTCTCAAGATGTTTTTCATTTTCCTCTGTCGACTTATAAATCTCTGCTGCCTTTTCAAAATCTGCTCCTGCCTGCTCCAGCATTTTTGAAAGCTCCTCTGCTCTTTGCTCTGCTGCAGCAATATCCTCCTCAGCTTTGGCAAGCTTTTTTGTTATACTCTTTTTATGTGCCTGTATACGTTTCTCTTCTTCATAAGTATTTATCTTTTTTTCAGTTTGCGCTGGCGATGCGGTTAATTCAATCTTTTTGGCAATGTAGTCATCGTAGTTTCCGTTATACACCTTTACCCCCTGCTGTGTCAGCTCTATTATTTTATCTGCCATTTTATTTAAAAAATAACGGTCATGGGATACGAAGAAAACTGTACCCTCATAATCTGCCATAGCAGTTTCAAGAGCTTCTTTGGCAGGTAAATCCAGATGGTTGGTAGGCTCGTCAAGAATCATTGTATTTGGTTTTTTAACAGAAATAGTCAAAAACTCAAGCTTTGCCCTTTCACCACCGCTTAAGTCCCCTATCCTTTTAAACACATCATCGATGGTGAAAAGAAGTCAGCCAAGCATTGTACAGACTTCGCTTTCATCAAATCTCGGCACAAGATCCCAAACAGAATCAAGCACAGTTTTACTATCATCAAGCACTTTTTGTTCCTGATCATAATAGCCTATCTCCACATTTTTACCAAAGGCAAATCTGCCGGTATACTCTGTATGCATACCCAGAAGTGTTTTAAGCAGTGTGGATTTACCTATACCATTTGCTCCGATAAGAGCTATACGTTCACCACGCTTTATCTCAAAGCTCACATTGGAAAACAGCTTTTTAAGTATTCCGCCTCCATTAACTGACACGCTCAAATCCTCTACAGCAAGCACATCCTTAAAAGACTGATAGGCGCTATCAAAAAAGAATCTGCAGGATTTAAGTGCTGATGCAGGTCTTTCTACAAGCTCCATTTTATCTATTATCTTCTGCTTACTCTGGGCGCTTTTTGATGTTGACGCACGAACAATATTACGTGCAACATAATCCTCAAGTCTTTTTATCTCTTTCTGCTGAAGTTCATAGGCTTTCTCCTGAATATCCCTATTCTTCTCCTTTTGCTGCAGATATGCAGAGTAATTCCCTGTATAGCGAGTTGCTCTGGTGCGCTCTATCTCATAAATGGTATCTGCAACTGTATCTAAAAAGTATCTGTCGTGTGACACCACTATAACAGCTCTTTTATATGATTTCAAATACCCCTCAAGCCACTGCATAGTTTTAAAATCAAGATGGTTTGTAGGCTCATCAAGCAAAAGAATATCGGGCTCTTCAAGAAGAAGCTTTGCCATAGCAAGCTTTGTCTTTTCGCCTCCGCTCAATGATGATATCTTTGTATTCAAATTAAAGCCCTCAAAGCCCATACCATTGAGCACTGTCATTATATTTGCCCTCAGCTTAAAACCATCAAGCTTTTCAAAGGCTTCACTCTTTTTGCCGTATTCGGCAAGTATACGGGTATGCTCATCCTCCGAAAGAGAAGTGTCCGACATCTGTTCTTCAAGATTACGAAGCTGTTGTTCAATAAGCACTATATGGGAATACACATCTATCATTTCTTCCCACATGGTTTTTGTGCCGTCCAGTGAATCTGTCTGCTTCAAAAAACCTTTGCGCACATCCTTACCACATATCACACTGCCGCCATCATAGGAAAGCTCACCTGATATTATCTTTAAAAGAGTACTTTTCCCTGCGCCATTAACACCAATAAGACCTATCTTTTCGCCTTGCTCGGCTTTAAGGTTAATGTTTTCCAATATGACATCGGTGCCATAGCTTTTACATATATTATTCAGTTGTATTATCATCTGTTTTTCTCCTGAAATACTGTGCTATATTCTCTGCCGTGGTACGGTCTACTGATTTGACCGAAGCCAGTTCTTCCACTGTGGCAGAGGCAATATTTTTTACGGATTTAAATGCCTTAAGTAATTCCTTTTTACGAACTGCTCCCACCCCTCCTATATTATCAAGCTCCGACTTTAAATTTTTAGATGTATTTAAGTGTCTGTTATAGGTAATGGCTCTACGGTGCATTTCATCCTGAATATTGGTGAGAAGCATAAATGCCTCAGAGGTTTTATCTATGGGAATCTCTCCGCCAGCAGACACAAGTCCGCGGGTTCGGTGTTTATCATCTTTTACTATACCAAAAACCGGTATATGAGAAGCATACTTCTCAACTATTGGTGCAACCGTATTTACGTGGCCCTGTCCGCCATCTACAAAAATCACATCCGGCAGGTTGGAAAACGATGCTTTATCCTCTGCAAGCTCTCCGTTTTTTATCTTATTTTCTTCGGCTACGGCTCGTTCGAATCTACGCGTTACAACCTCTGACATACATGCATAATCATCAGCACCGGTTACATTCTTTATTTTAAAGTTTCTATAGTTTTTTGTGCTGGGGCGAGCGTCTATAAAGGTAACCATTGAGCCTACGTTATTATCACCCGAAATATTTGAGATATCGTATGCCTCTATCCTTTTAGGAATTGTTTTAAGCTTAAGCAATCTGTAAAGCTCTGCCAGTGCGTTGTTTTTAAACCTGATATCACGCAAAATCTTAAGCTCCCGTTCCGATAGCTCTTTTTCTGCATTTGTCTTTATCATCTTTATAAGCTTCAGGTTTTCACCTATTTTAGGTACCCTTATTTCAACCTTTCGTCCACTTAAATCCGAAAGCCACTGACGGATAAACTCCATATCATCACATTCAGTTTCTAAAAGAATCTCCTTCGGAATAAAACTGGAATCTGCATAGTATTGCTTTATGAAATCTGCAAGAAGCTGTTTTGAATCAAGCTCTTCGATGCCATCTACAAAATAGTTCTCTCTGCCAATCACTTTGCCCTCGCGTATGAAAAACACCTGAAAGCATATATTTCCGTTCTTCTCAAAAAACGCTATG
>JAZNZL010000194.1:0-5502 GCA_045594925.1 Clostridia bacterium | reverse complement strand
TTTTTATTTTGCAGTAATGTTTTTTACAAAAAAATTGTCAGGAAATAAATTTTTAAAAAACCTATTGACATTTGAATTTTTTAAGAGTATAATACACCTAAATTTGAATATCACAAACAACTATGACGAACACGGTCGGATTGTAAAGCCTTGAGAGAGTTGGCGGTTGCTGCGAGCCAATGGTGATACCTTCCAATGACCCATCACTTCCGAGTTGGAGGACCGAAAGCTTTTTGCAAGTAGACTCCTTCCGTAATGCTGCGTAAAAGCAAAGGGCTTGTTTGAGCCTGATAAGTGGCAGATATTTTATCTGCAATTTGAGTGGTACCGCGGGTTGATAGACTCGTCTCAAAGTTTATTTTTGAGACGGGTTTTTTGTTTTATTCAAATCCGTTTATGCTTTCAAGTGAAGCTACGGAAAAGAAAGGAGCAAAAGTAAATGGATTACAGTTTAAAAGAAGTTGCAGGAAGAATTAAAGACCTGCGTGAAGCAAAGGGGTTTACTCCTGAAGAGCTTGCCAAGCTTACAGGCGTTTCTGTTGAAGATTATAAAATCCTTGAAGAAGGCGAAACAGATTTCAGCTTCACCTTTATTTACAAGTGTGCTAAAGCCTGCGGCGTTGAAGTCGTTGATATTTTAGAAGGAACAAGCACAACACTTTCTTCCTTTGCTATCAACAGAAAAGGTGAAGGTCTTAAAATATTAAAAAAGCACGGCGTTGTTTACAACAATCTGGCGCCAAAGTTTAAAGACAAGCTCGCTGAACCTTTCCTCGTTAAATTTCCTTACCTTGAAGAAGAACAGAATGCACCTATAAAGCTTAGTTCTCACAATGGTCAGGAATTTGACGTCATTGTTAAGGGTTCACTGAAGGTGCAAGTGGGAAATCACATAGATATTCTCAACGAGGGTGATTCTATTTTCTATAACAGTATCATTCCACACGGCATGATTGCTGTAAGCGAAGGCGGATGCGAATTCCACGCCGTTGTCCTTAATCCACAGAATGGTCAGGTTAACGAAGAGTATCCTGAAACACCTTTTATACCCGCAAAAACTGTTGTGGCTGATAAATCCGAAAAAACTGTTGCCGATAATTTCATCCAGTCTTCTTACGATGAAAATGGTGTGTTCAGCGGCATTAAATTTACTAGCGCGGACAAATTCAACTTTGCTTTCGACTGTGTTGATGCAATTGCCAAAAAAAGTCCCGACAAGCTGGCTATGATGTGGGTCGGCAACGACAAAACCGAGCGAAAGTTCACCTTTGCAGATATGAAAAAGTATTCTGCAAAAACCGCAAATTATTTCGAATCATTAGGCATCAAACGCGGCGATACTGTTATGCTGGTGTTAAAGCGGCACTATCAGTTCTGGTTCTGTATGCTTGCGCTTCACAAAATCGGTGCTATTGCTATACCGGCAACAAATCAGCTTGTTGAACACGATTTTACTTACAGATACAAAGCAGCCGGCGTAAAGGCTATTGTTTGTACTGCTGACGGTGAAGTGTCTACCGAAGCTGAAAAAGCTGCACGTGAATTCCCTGAAATCAAAAAAATCCTCGTTGGCGGAAAGAAAGATGGCTGGTACGATTTCAACGTGGAAATGGAACGTTTCAGCACTCATTTTTACCGCAACGATGACTCTCCCTGCGGCGATGATCCTATGCTTATGCTCTTTACTTCAGGAACTACTGGATATCCGCGTATTGCTACTCACTCATACAAATACGCGTTAGGTCACTACCCCACCGCAAAGCACTGGCACAACGTTAATCCCAACGGTTTGCACTTCACTATTTCGGATACCGGTTGGGGAAAAGCTCTGTGGGGTAAGCTCTACGGTCAGTGGCTCTGCGAAGCTGCTACATTCACATACGACTTCGACAGATTCCGTTCAGAAGAAATCCTTCCCCTTTTTAAAAAATATAACATCACCACATTCTGTGCTCCGCCCACCATGTACAGATTCTTTATAAAAGAGGATTTATCAAAATACGACCTTTCTTCTATCCAGTACGCAACAACTGCCGGTGAAGCGCTTAACCCTGAAGTATACAACCAGTTCTACAAAGCAACCGGTCTTAAGATTATGGAGGGTTTTGGGCAGACAGAAACCACTCTTTCTATTGCCAATTTCGTTGGTTCTACCCCGAAAATCGGCTCAATGGGCAGGCCAAGTCCTCTTTACGACGTGGTGCTTTTAGATGCTGACGGAAATGAATGCCAAACCGGTGACACCGGTGAAATCTGCATCCGCACAAAAGAAGGTGCCCCCTGCGGACTGTTTATCGGCTACTATCTTGACGATGAAAAAACAAAGGACGTGTGGCACGACGGGTTCTATCATACCGGCGACCAGGCTACTATGGACGAAGATGGTTATCTTTGGTATGTGGGACGTATTGACGATGTTATTAAATCTTCCGGTTACCGCATTGGTCCTTTTGAGATTGAGAGCGTTATTATGGAGCTTCCCTATGTGCTTGAATGTGCTATTACGCCTGTTCCTGACGAAGTCAGAGGACAGATTGTAAAAGCTACTATCGTTCTTACAAAGAACACCGAAGGCACAGATGAGCTTAAAAAAGAAATTCAGGAATACGTTAAAACCCACACCGCACCTTATAAATATCCAAGAATTGTGGAGTTTGTATCTGAACTTCCCAAAACCATCAGCGGTAAGGTAAGGCGTGTTGAAATCCGCAACAAAGACCTTGAAAAAGCAAACAGCTGATAAAATTACAAGAAAGCCCCTGGAATCCAATGATTTCAGGGGCTGTGTTTTATATATTCAATTAAAAAAGTTCTGCAAGCTGTTTGACAAAAGGCAAAAGGTTACAGATTATCGGCGCATAAAGTATTGCCGGCAGAAAATCTGCTACTTTTATTTTAGTAATTCCCATCATATTAGTACCAATCATTACTATCAACAGTGAGCCGGCACAGGTCATTTCGTTGATTGCCACAGTGCTCATAAATGGTGATACAAGGCCTGCCAGAAGAACCAGTCCACCCTGTATTACAAGTACAGACACAGACGACAAAAGCACACCAAAGCCAAGACTTGACGCAAGCATCATTGAAGACACGAAATCAAGTGTGGCTTTTGTGAAAAGAATTGTGTTATCGCCGGTGAGTCCCGCCTGAATTGAACCGGTTACCGTCATTGAACCTATACAGAACAACAAGGTGGCAGTAACCATACCCTCCGCAATGGAAACATTTTTACCGTCCCTTTTAAACATCGATTCCGTTTTCTCTGCCAGTTTATTTACTGCTCCGTCAATATTTAAAAGTGTGCCGGTTATGGCGCCAAGCACAACTGAAGCTATAAGAATCAAGACATTTTCTCCGCAGAGCGCTCCTGAAATACCTATATATACAATACAGGCACCCAAACCTGTCATTACAGAGTTATTCACTCTTTCGGGAATACCCTTTTTAAACATCAGTCCCAGAAAAGAGCCGATTGCAACTGCAATCACATTCACCAATACACCAAGCATAAATCCTCCAGTGCGAACTATTTACATCAGTTTACTGTTCGTCCTCCAAAATATCGGCAATCCTCTTAGATGCAAAACCGTCTCCATAAGGGTTACTTGCCATAGACATAGCAGCATAAGCTTCCTTATCCTCTAACAGCAACTTAAAATTCTGATATATAGTTTCTTCGTCAGTTCCCACAAGCTTTAACGTTCCCGCTTTTATACCCTCTGGTCGTTCGGTGGTGTCGCGCATTACAAGTACAGGCTTACCCAATGACGGAGCCTCTTCCTGAATACCGCCCGAATCCGTAAGCACCAAAAAGGCTCTGGAAAGGAAATTATGAAAATCCAAAACCTCCAATGGCTCGATTATTCTTATTCTGTCACATCCGCCAAGCTCTTCCTCTGCAGCCTGTCGCACAACGGGGTTCATATGTATAGGATATATAGCCTTTACATCTTCATACTCTTCCATTACGCGTCTTATAGCCCGGAACATATTATGCATAGGCTCTCCCTGATTTTCTCTGCGATGTGCTGTTATCATAATAAGACGGCTATCCTTTGCCCACTCAAGCTCCGGATGAACATAATCATCACGTACTGTGGTTTTTAGTGCATCAATAGCTGTGTTTCCAGTTACATAGATGCTTTTCTCATCTTTACCCTCATTAACAAGATTTGCCTTTGAAAGCTCTGTGGGTGCAAAGTTATACTTTGATATTATAGACACTGCCTGACGATTGAATTCCTCAGGATACGGGCTATAAATATTATATGTACGGAGTCCTGCCTCAACGTGCCCTACCGGCACCTGCAGATAAAAGCAGGCAAGCGCCGTTACAAAGGTAGTGGATGTGTCACCGTGAACAAGCACTACATCAGGCTTTACTTCCTCTATAATTTCTTTTATACCATTTAAAATATTAGTGGTAATATCAAACAGAGTCTGTTTATCTTTCATAATAGAAAGATCATAGTCAGGCTTTACATCAAACACATCAAGCACCTGATCAAGCATCTGTCTGTGCTGACCCGTTACACACACAACTGTTTTTATGTTCTTTCTGGATTTGAGTTCATTTACAAGCGGACACATTTTAATCGCTTCCGGTCTTGTACCAAACACCAGCATAACTGTTTTCATTCAAAACATCTCCTTAAACTGAAACCTGTATTGTTTAAAAACAGGAATTCCGTATAATACCAAGAAATTTCCGTGAATATATGTCAGCATTATCCTATCATATCCTCCGCTAAAAGTCAACGGATTTAAATATTTAAAAAGCTTAAAAAACGGCACAGTGTTTAACTGTACCGTTTTAATTTAAAATTATCTTTCCATATCAGATTGTTTGTCTTGATGGCAACCACAGCCTGCCCTCCCGCAGGTTTTTGCGTGAGGACAACCTATACAGGTTTGTCCCCTTTTTTTTGCTTTATATATATACAAGCCTGCTCCGCCTACAGCGAGCACAAGAATTATTACTATTATCAAATCAGCCATTTTTACGCCTTTGCTTTCAGTGAATACTCTGCTTTAAGACGTTTATCAGAGGTTGCCATTAAATATGCAATTACACCTATCATAACCGCTACCGCCACAAGACCCGGAATAAATCCGGCGCCTACGGTGCCATCTGCAATTATTGTGCCAATCTGATATACAAGATACGCTACGATATATCCGGTTGCAAGCTGAAGTGCCACACCGCCGAGCATCCATTTTTTATCCTTTATCTCTGCGTTCATAGCTCCTATTGCAGCAAAACAAGGTGGAGAAAACAGGTTAAACATAAGGCAGGCAAGTGCCGCCGCAGAGGATATACCGAATTTTGCAGCTACTTCATTAGCGCCGCCTATCAATGCAAGCTCTTCTGTGTCAATAAAATTAGTGATTCCATAGCATACAGCAAGAGTTCCTACTACATTCTCCTTAGCAATAAAGCCTGTTACAGCAGCTGCTGCCATCTGCCATACGCCAAAGCCAAGAGGAATCAGCAATACA
>JAZNZL010000193.1:0-3406 GCA_045594925.1 Clostridia bacterium | reverse complement strand
TTATGGTTTCTTCCATAGCGGGAACGGTGGTAGTCATAAGTGCACTGAGCCCCACAACCGGTGCGTGAAAACGTATGGTTTCTTCCGCAATTTTATCAGGCGGTACGTCTTTACCCAAATCCACTACGTTATATCCGTAATTTTCAAGCAGCAGTTTTACTATGTTTTTACCGATATCGTGTATATCTCCCTGCACTGTTGCAAGAACAAAGGTAAATTTATCTGTTGATTTTCCGCCTTTTAAGTTCATATATTCCTTAATATGCTCAAAGGCACTTTTAGCCGCTTCTGCACTCATAAGAAGTTGAGGCAGATACATTTTCTTTTCTTCAAAGCCTTTACCCACAATATCGAGTGCAGGAATAATTTCGTTATTGACTATATCAAGAGGCTCATCCGTTTTCAAAAGCTCTTTTGTAAGCTCAGCAGATTTATCCTTTAAACCCTTTACTATAGCTCCCTGAAGCTCCGTCTTATACTCTTGTGCCGTTTTCGGCTGTGATACGTTTTTATCCGCTACTGTTACTGCAAACATATCTGCTGTGCTGATATACTCTTCACAGTTTTCATCATAACCTTTAAGAGCCTTATATGCATAGTATGTTTTCATAATATCGGCTGAATACGGATTCATTATTGCAGCTGAAAGTCCATTTTCAAGCGCCATTGAGAAAAACACTGCATTTACGGTATCGCGATTGGGTATACCAAAGGACACATTGGATATGCCAAGCGATGTATGGCATCCAAGCTCATTTTTTATACGTTTAAGCGCTTCAAGCGTTACATTTGCTGCATTTATATCAGCGCTTACAGGCATTGCAAGGGTATCAAAGACAATATCCTTTTTAGGTATTCCGTACTCCGCTGCTGTGTTTAAAATCTTTTCAGCTATCCCTACTCTGCCATCAGCATTATCGGGAATTCCGCTATCATCCAGTGTGAGTGCTACCACCACACCGCCGTACTTTTTAACAAGAGGAAATACGGCTTTCATACTATCGGCTTTTCCGCTGACGGAATTTATCATCGCTTTGCCGTTATATCTGCGAAGTGCTGTTTCCATAGCAACCGCATCCGACGTATCTATCTGCAACGGAAGATTTACAACAGCCTGAAGCTCACACACAGCAGATTTGAGCATTTTAACCTCATCTATATCAGGCAGACCCACATTAACATCAAGAATATGAACGCCCTTTTCCTGTTGTGATACGCCCTCTGTGAGAATATAGTTTATATCATTATCAATCAGCGCCTGTTTAAACCGTTTTTTACCGGTAGGGTTAATCCTCTCACCTATAAGCACCGGATATTTACCAAGCTCAACTGTATGAGAATAAGAGGATACTACAGACAAATTCTTATCCGTTATTTGAACGGGCTTTACATTTTTCAAAGCTTCACAAAGGCTCTTTATATATTCAGGCGTAGTGCCACAGCAGCCACCTGCCACACGAACACCTTTTTCAACAAGCTTTTTAACCTCTGCAGAAAATTCTCTGGCATCTACATCAAACACAGTTTTGCCCTCAACAGACTTGGGCAATCCTGCGTTAGGCTTTAAAACAACAGGCACCGATGCTACAGAAAGAAGTCTTTCGGCAACCTTACCAAGCTGTTTCGGTCCCAATGAGCAGTTAGCTCCTACCGCATCTGCTCCCATACCTTCAAGCAGTGCCACCATAGCCTCTGCGGACGCGCCGGTCATAAGCTTACCATCTTCACCATAAGCATTAGTGACTATCACCGGCAAATCACTGTTTTCTTTAACGGCAAGAAGTGCAGCTTTTGTCTCGTAGCTATCGTTCATTGTTTCAACAACAATCAAATCCACTCCGCACTTAACACCTATTTGCACAGTTTTCGCAAACACCGAAACGGCATCTTCAAAATCAAGGTCACCCAAAGGCTTTAAAAGCTTACCGCTGGGGCCAATATCAAGCGCTATATATTTTTCCTGTTTTCCGCTGCTTTTATCTCTTGCAGCTTTAGCATTATTTACCGCAGATGATATGATATTTTCAAGCTCATCCTCTGCAAACTTAAGGGAATTTGCGCCAAAGGTATTTGTGCATACAACATTACTGCCTGCATCGAAATATGCCTGATGAATCTGCGAAACCACTTCAGGATGCTCTATATTCCAGCGTTCCGGATATTGACCAGGCGCAAGGCCTTTTTCCTGAAGAAGTGTTCCCATTCCTCCATCTAAAACAACGATATTATCTTTTAAAAATTCCCTGAAATTCATAGTTATCTCCTATACTGGCAATCATATTTTTCGCATTGGCTACATTTTGAAAACTCTATGTTTATATCTTCTGCGCTTTCCGGTATACCAACAAAAGCAGTGACAGATTTAGACGGAGTCATAACAAGGCTGTCGTTAAGGTATACTCCTATGTTTTTAGAACAATCCAGAACACGGAAAACATCCTTTTGTGTTTCCAGTGGCAAATCTCCATAACCTGCGCTGAAACGGCGCGTGAGTCTTACATTATTGGCTGTTTCATAGAAGCTGCAGAAAGTATCGCAAAGAGCCTCTATACGCTCGGCTCCAAAAGACTGAAGCATAACTGCTTTCGAAGGCGAAACAACACTATACTTTGAAATGAGTCTATCAAGTTCTGCGCCAACTGTTGCGGCAAATATCATAGCGCGTTTACAGCCGGAAAGAGTTTTTGCAAGATGTCTGGAATCAACACGAAAAAAGCCAAAATCACAGATGCCGTTTGTAACAAACACATCTGCTTCACACCAACACACCTTATAGGAAAGGTATGGCTTTGCTTCTTCCA
The DNA here is from genome assembly GCA_045594925.1 of Clostridia bacterium. Lineage (GTDB taxonomy): Bacteria > Bacillota > Clostridia > UMGS1810 > UMGS1810 > SIG455. Next base: position 605 of record JAZNZL010000193.1, on the reverse strand, counting down.
CACAGCTTTTCATAAGCTCTGCGATGCTAGCCTCAGCTTTGGCGCATCCGCTGTATCTTAATATCTCTTTTTCACACACCGGCGGTGCTTCAAAGGTTTTTATCATTACAGGCATAATCACTTACCCAGAATTTCTGACAGATTACTCTGTATTTTTTCTGCTACATCAGGTTTATTCATTGAATACACGTGAACATTTGTTATACCGTTTGCATACAAATCTATAATCTGATCTGTGGCATAGGCTATGCCCGCCTGCTTCATAGCGGCAGGGTCAGTGCCGAATTTATCCACTATACTTTTAAACCGCTGCGGCACAAACGAACCGGAGAGCTTAAGCGCCCTCTCCAGCTGATTAGCATTTGTTATAGGCATTATGCCGGGAATAACGGGAACAGTTATTCCGGCTTCGCGGATTTTATACAAAAAATTATATAAAAGATTATTATCAAAAAACATCTGGGTTGTTAAAAAATCGCATCCCGCATCAACCTTTTGCTTAAGATAATATATATCTTCACGCTGATTTGAACTTTCGGGATGTACCTCAGGATAGCAGGCTCCACCAACACAAAAATCACCGTTACTTTCCTTAAGCTCACGCA
>JAZNZL010000192.1:0-2688 GCA_045594925.1 Clostridia bacterium | reverse complement strand
GAGGAAAATCCTCAAAACACTCTATCTGATAAGTATCCTTACAATACTTACTGCACACCTGAGCAAGTTTTCTGGAATTAGAGCTATGGTATCCACCGATAACCACCATTACATCGCTTTCCTCTGCCAGCAACTGTGCCTCAGTCTGCCTTTCATTTGTTGCACTACATATTGTATCAAATATCTGTAGGTTTTTGCAACATTTTTTTAAAAAATTTTCAATTTTTTTAAAGGTTTTTCTGTCCATCGTTGTCTGTGATACAAGACAGATTTTATCATACTCTTCTATTTTACCATCTAAATCCGATATGTCAAGTGCTATTATCGCATTATTTTCGCACCATCCGTTTATACCCTCTACTTCAGGATGGTCTTTATCGCCCACGATTATTATTTTATATCCTTCGGCATATTTTTCTGACACTATTTTATGAATCTTTTTAACAAACGGGCAGGTTAAATCAACCACATCACGACCTTTCGCAGACAAGGCATCATACACTGCCTTACCTACTCCGTGAGTTCTTATTGCCACAATATGACCATCAGGCAGATTCTCAATAGAATCAGCTGAAATAACGCCTTTTTTCTTAAGATTCTCAACTACTGCCGTATTATGTATAATAGGTCCAAGTGTTACTGTTGGCTTGTCCGTGTTTTCAAGATAATCCACTGCACGGTTTACACCAAAACAAAACCCTGCTGTTTTTGCTACTTTAATCACTTTTTCTCCTCCGCAAGAGCGTATATATGTTTAAACAAGCCGCTGCTGATTTTTCCCAGTTCCTCTGAAGAAAGCTTTGCTTTTCCGTACACCGCAAAATCCTCTGCATCTCCCACACGGATTGTAACCTTACTGAAAAATCTGTAATTACTTTCTATATATATCGGAATCACCGGCACCGCAGCCTTAACAGCTATAAATGCTACTCCTGACTTAACCGGTGCTTCCTCGCCTTTTTTCACCCTTGTACCGCTGGGGAAAATACCATGCGCCTTACCCTCGCCCAACACTCTCAAAGATGTTTTTACTGCGCTGATATCCGAAGCATTTCTCTTAACGGGTATAATACCTATTGCCTTAAGTATGGCACCCAGTCCGAACACGTGGAACAGCTCGTCCTTACCCATAAAATAAATACGTCTTTTAAGCAGTGCTATAAGAAACACCGGATCCCAATTACTTACATGATTAGCACAGATTATACAACCACCATCTTCAGGAATATTCTCCTGACCTACAACCTTTGTTCTGAATGTAAGCCTTACAAACGCGCCCACAAGCACCTTTATAACTTTATACAGCATCTGTTACTCTCCTTTAACACGGCTATCTATAATCTCCTTTATAGCCGCTATCGTTTGTACTATATCAAGATTCGTAGTATCAACCTCTATGGCATCATCCGCTTTTTTTAAAGGCGATACTGCTCTGTGAGAATCGTTATAATCACGCTTTTTTACATCTTCCACTATATCCTCATAGGATACCTGCTCACCCTTTTCAAGAAGCTCTTTATATCTTCTTTCTGCACGTTCCTCAACCGATGCAGTTAAAAATATCTTTACATCAGCATTAGGAAGAATGGTTGTACCTATATCTCTGCCATCCATTATACAGTTATTCCTTTTTGCAAGATTTTTCTGCATATCCAAAAGCCAGGTCCTTACATAAGGAATCGCAGAAATATCCGATGCACCCATTGAAATCTGCGGAGTGCGTATCTTATCGGATATATCCTCGCCATCGAGTATAATTCGCTGTCCTTTTTCATTATATGTAATATCCAGCAGGGTATCACCAAGCATCTTTTCAATATCGCAAGACTCTTTAACAGCAATACCGCTGTTTATTGCCTTATACGCCAGCGCCCTATACATAGCACCGGTATCAACATAAACATACCCATAATCTGCAGCCAGTGCCTTAGCAACGCTGCTTTTACCTGCTCCGGCAGGTCCGTCTATAGCAATATTTATCATAAGTGCTCCTCCGCAATATTATTACTGTTTCATTTTAACAGATTTTCAACCGATATACAACTGATTTTTCACTTTTTTCCAACTCTGCAAAGAAATTTTATCCCTTTTTCTACCGATATCTGCTCATTCTTTGTATACATTGTGATATTATCGCTTACTTTATCTATCTTTACAGAAACCGGCTTATTGGGGCTATATATTTCCAAAACACTTATATCCGATATCTCAACAGTATTCTCTCCGGAAGAAAGCGGACAGTACTCTTGTCCGTTTACATACAAAGATGCTTTGTCTGCTCCTTCACCCTCCACATGTAGTACAACCTCTCCGTCTTTATCCTCTTGCACATTTACAGTTGCCTGAAAATATCCGCCCTCATAATCATCTATTTTAGTGAAAAACCGTCTGGCATCGGCACTTTTAAGGCCTACCTGTGCCACGGACACAATCATCATACACACCGCCGCTGACGAATAAAGTATCGTAAAAATTTTCTTACTGAACACATCAGCTTTATTCAGTCGTTTTAAAAAGTCTGATATATATTTTCTCATATTCCGCCTCCATACAATAACTGGTATTATTGTATGCATACGGAAGAAAAAAATTCTATGCGTTTTTACCGGCCAGATATCCGGTGGAAAATGCTATCTGCAAATTAAACCCACCTGTATAAGCATCCACATCTATAACTTCGCCCGCAAA
>JAZNZL010000191.1:0-6872 GCA_045594925.1 Clostridia bacterium | reverse complement strand
ACCGCTTGGCCTCCGACTTGAGCTGGTTATTATAGAAAACACCGCTACAGCTACATTAAACGACAACTCAAAAATCACCTCGGAGATACCATCTCTGGGCGCGCTTTACGAGCACTCAGGCGAGCAGATTAAAAAGCAGGTGGCAGATAAAACTCTTGTTTTATCCACTCCACAGCCCACATCACCTCCCTGGTGGCTTTCAATGCTTCCGTCGCTTATACTGATGATAATCATTATAGTATTCTGGATTTCGTTTTTCAGGCAATCTCAAGGCGGCGGCAAGGGTGCTATGAATTTTGGAAAAAGCAAAGCACGTATTTTGGTAAATCAGAAAGACCCCATCACATTTAAAGATGTGGCAGGCGCGGATATTGAGAAAGCCGAGCTTGAAGAGGTAGTGGAATTCCTTAAAAACCCTGCCGAGTTTGAAAAGCTTGGCGCTAAAATCCCAAGAGGTGTTCTTTTAGTAGGCCCTCCCGGAACAGGTAAGACCTTACTTGCCAAGGCTGTTGCCGGCGAAGCGGGTGTGCCGTTTTTCTCAATTTCCGGTTCGGACTTTGTGGAAATGTTCGTTGGTGTGGGTGCTTCTCGTGTCCGTGATTTATTTGAACAGGCAAAAAAAGCTGCACCCAGCATTGTGTTTATAGATGAGATTGATGCTGTTGGACGTCAGAGAGGTGCCGGTCTCGGCGGCGGTCACGACGAAAGAGAGCAGACTCTTAACCAGTTGCTTGTTGAAATGGACGGCTTTGCTCCCAATCAGGGTGTTATAGTTATTGCGGCTACCAACCGTCCCGACATTCTCGATGGTGCACTGCTGCGTCCCGGACGTTTTGACAGACAGGTGGTTGTGGATTCTCCTGATATTATCGGCAGAGAAGCAATATTAAAGGTACACTCACGCAAAAAGCCTTTAGGCAAAGACGTTGACCTTTCTGTTATAGCTAAAACCACTGCAGGCTTTACAGGTGCTGATCTTGCAAACCTTTTAAACGAGGCCGCGCTACTCGCCGCGAGAAAGCACAAAAACGAAATCAATATGGTTGAGATTGAAGATGCTATGATTAAGGTTGTGGTGGGTACTGAAAAGAAAACTCGCAATATGAGCGAGAACGAAAAGAAAATCACAGCTTACCACGAAGCCGGCCACGCAGTTGTTACAAAGCTGCTGCCATCTCAGGACCCTGTTCATCAGATATCAATTATACCAAGGGGCAGAGCCGGTGGATATACAATGAGTCTGCCTGAAGAAGACAGATACTATATGACAAAGCAGAAGATGCTTGACGAAATAATAGTTCTCCTTGGCGGAAGAGCTGCAGAGAAGATTGTGCTTGATGATATCAGCACAGGCGCTTCAAACGATATTGAAAGAGCATCTAAAATTGCCCGCCAGATGGTTACCAAATTCGGTATGAGCGACAAGATAGGGCCTATATCTTTTGGCAACGCTCACGACGAGGTTTTCCTTGGCAAAGACTTTGTTCAGTCACGTTCTATGAGCGAGCGTGTGGCATCGGATATTGATGACGAAATAATGAAGATTATAGACGATGCTTACAAAAAGTGTATTGCACTTTTAAGCGAAAACAGTGATAAGCTTGAGTGCATATCCTTAGCACTTATGGAAAGAGAAAAGCTTTCAGGTGAAGAGTTTGAAAAGCTTTTTGCAGGAGAAACTCTGGAGCCTATTGAAACCATAATGGCAAACAGTGACAGCGAAGCTTTACAAGATATAAAAGAAGATGCGACTGAAGTAAAAATTCAGGCGGTTACTGCAGAAGACAGCAGTGAAAATAACAGCACTGAAGACAGCCCAGAAGACAACAATACTGAAAATATCTAAGCACACGAGAGTCGAACACCGTGTGCTTAAGCATAAAAAATACAAAACTACCCGAAAGAGAGAAAAACGAACTCTTTTTCGGGTAGTTATTTTTTGTGCTATTCTTACTGCGCAAAGAGTGATATGATTTGCATACGCCACAGGCGAGATATCGCAAAAGCGCGGTATTTTATTCGCCTTAAACTGTTCAGTGCAACTATATCATTATTGGGTTTTAGTCTTCTGCTTTGATACATTTCGCCGATATGGCTTTTTTTCGTCAGTTAAATCAGCCAAATAGTCCATACTTGTATCAAGGGCTAACGCCAATTTTCGGCATTGTTCAAATGTATAATACCTTTTACCATTTTCTAACTTTGAGTAATCGCTTTGGTCAATACCCGTCAACATTTGCATTTTTATTTGGGTATATCCCTTTTCAATTCTAAGCTCTTTTAATTTATTCATAAGCATCACCAATTATATTATGGCGAAATTCCCTATTGAAATTATGGTGAAATTGACCTATAATATAAAAGAGGTGATTTTATGGCGGAGTTCTGTTTAGAGTGTTGGAACAAAATAAATGGGAATAGGGATAAAAAAACAAAATACGTTTTATCTAAAGATTTGGATTTATGCGAAGGTTGTGGTGAGTGGAAACATGTAATTGTTGCAGAGCGCAGTTTTTTTGATGGGTATATGTTAGAATACCTTACTTTACCATTTGAAATCATCTATTGGATTATATGTTTTTTATGGCGATTATTGATGCTTCTTTATTCAATTTTCAAATATAAGAAACCAAAAAATAAATATTAAGATGATTTTATAAAATTTAATTTATTTATCTTGATAACAAAGACGACAACGACGAAAATATTTAAAGATACAAAAATCCCGTTCCGAATGGAACGGGATTTGTTTTTTGTTTTTTATTTTATACTTTACGCGTTTACGCTATAGTTTGGAGCCTCTTTAGTGATTGAAATATCGTGGGGATGGCTCTCTCTTAAGCCTGCTGCAGTTATACGTACAAACTTACCCTTTTCCTTAAGCTTTGCAACAGTAGGTGTGCCGCAATATCCCATTGAAGAACGGAGTCCGCCGATTAACTGGAACACTGTATCTGCAAGAGGACCTTTAAAGGGAACACGTCCCTCAACACCTTCGGGAACAAGCTTTTTACTGCCTGTCTGGAAGTATCTGTCCTTACTGCCCTTTTCCATAGCCGCAAGTGAACCCATACCGCGATACACCTTAAAGCGTCTGCCCTGATAAATTTCCTCTTCACCGGGGCTCTCTTCACAGCCCGCAAGAAGTGAACCTATCATAATAACATCAGCACCGGCAGCTATTGCCTTGGGCAAGTCACCGCTGAATTTAATACCACCGTCACCTATAACCGGAATTCCGTATTCCTTTGCAACCTGTGCTGCCTCATATATTGCACTTATTTGGGGTACGCCCACGCCTGCTACAACACGTGTTGTACAGATTGAACCGGGACCGATACCTACCTTTATAGCATCTGCTCCTGCCTCTATAAGCTCTTTTGCTGCTTCTGCAGTAGCAATATTTCCTGCTATAACATCAACCTGTGGGAATGCTTCTTTTACTTTCTTAAGGCAGTTTATGATATTCTGTGAGTGTCCGTGAGCACTATCAAGCACCAGCACGTCTACCTTTGCATCTACCAAAGCCTTTGCTCTGTCAAGCACATCGGCTGTTACGCCTATTGCAGCACCGCAGAGAAGTCTGCCCTTTGAATCTTTCGCTGCGTTAGGGTACTTAACGGCCTTTTCAATATCTTTTATAGTGATAAGGCCTTTCAGCTTAAAGTTTTTATCAACTATGGGGAGCTTTTCGATTTTATACTTACGCAGGATTTCCTGTGCTTCTTCCAGTGTTGTGCCCTCAGGCGCTGTGATAAGGTCTTCCTTTGTCATAGCATCCTTAATAGCCTTGGAATAATCTGTTTCAAATCTCAAATCACGGTTTGTGATTATACCCACAAGCTTATCCTTCTCTACAACCGGCACACCTGAAATCTTATACTTACCCATAAGCTCGTCTGCATCACGCAATGTATTATCCGGCGAAAGATAGAACGGGTCTGCAATTACACCGTGCTCTGACCTTTTTACCTTATCAACCTCAATTGCCTGCTGCTCGATGGTCATATTCTTATGGATAATTCCTATACCGCCTTCTCTTGCAATGGCTATCGCAAGGGCTGACTCGGTAACGGTATCCATAGCCGAGCTCATAAGCGGAATGTTTAACTTAATGTTTTTAGTAAGCTGTGTGCCAAGGTCTACCATATCCGGTGTGATATCGGATTTCTGCGGTACCAGAAGCACATCATCAAAGGTTAACCCTTCATAAGCAAATTTATCGTGAATTATGATAAACACATCCTTCCCATAGGTTTATTTGTAAAAGTTTGTTATCATATATTATATAAAAAATTTCGCCATTAGTCAATACAATAATTTAACACAAACATATGGCAGTTTTTTGCGGTTTAATAGGTTATTATGTAAAAACACCGGGTCTCCGTACAGGGGGTTGATACGGAAACCCGGCGTCTTACAAAAATATTTTCAAGGCGTAACACAGGATGAGCATTACAAGCACCGGCATCACCAGGAGAAAAAACCACAAGGCTGTGCTTTGGCGATGTTGTCTTTGCCGCTTTCTTACTGCAGTTCTGCCGGTGTAATCATCTATTATTTTTTCTGCGTAATCCACTATATCGGCACGGCTCTTTTTTGGCTTCAACACAAACAGAAGCTTATCTATAAAAGTTTTTTTCCTGCCTGAATCCACCATTACTTTTTATCTCCCTGAAACTTTTGATATTATCATATTGTATATATATTATTAACGTTTTTTGCCCTTTTATACATTTTTTTCCTCCCATATTCTTGTGGCAACAACCGTCATATCATCTTTTGCTTTTCCACCGTTATAATAAAGCGCCATATCAAGTATTTTATCCGCTATCACATGAGGATTCACCGTATCTGCTGATGCCAGCTTTTTCTCAAGCCACTTATCGTCTGCTGATGCATTCTCCACTCCATCGGACACCATAACTATAAGGGATTCTCCTTCTATCTTTTTTGAAAAGTGCTTTGGCGACACATCTTTAAGTATCCCCGCCGGCAAGGTGGAGTATGAAATTTTTTCTACATTTTTACCCGTTTTTATATATGTTCCTGCTCCCCCGATTTTTACAAAATCCGCCAGTCCGTTATGCATATTTACACTGCACAGGTCTATAGTTGAAAAACTCTCATCCCCTCCCGTGAGCAAAAGCGACGAGTTTATAAGCTTTACTGTATGAAAAATATCAAAGCCGCATCTCAAAAAGTTTTTAAGCAGCTCAACCGTTTTACGACTCTCCCTCGATGCAAGCTCTCCGCTGCCCATTCCGTCGCTTATGGCTGCTACATAAGTGCCGTTTGAAAGATTCATTGACGTAAAGCTGTCACCGCACACCCTTTCGCCGTCTTTCCGTATACTGGCAGCTCCTGTAGCTCTGCAGAAACGCTCGCACATACTATAGCTTACATATACATACTTTCCGTCTTTTGTCAGCTCGTTAAACCGCATCTTAACTCCCAGTGTGTCACTCAGCTCTGGTACAACGGTATATTTTATATCTTCATTATACTTTTCTGCTTCAAGCTTTATTTCAGTTACAAAGCTGCCATTCCCTTTTATATAAGTGCTTATGCTTTCGGGAACTATGCCATTACTGTCAAGCACGCTGCGTATGGCACTCACCGTCTGTTCCTCAGCTTTAAAATGCTTCTCCTCCGACATATCCATCAAAAGCTTTGATACATTATTCATCTGTGCACAGGACAAGGCTTTACAGTCGTCCACCTTTTTCTGCCACAGGCACACGGTTCTATACAGCTCATATGCATCATTAAACGCCGAAACAAGCTTTTCTGTACGTATACATCTGTTTTTTACTTCTTCCGTCACATCCTTAAGATGTGCTTTACCGCTTTTTTCCGCACTTGATAAAAGCGAAAAAAGTGCTGTTTTCGTTTCATCGGCTTTTTTATTCCAGCAGCAATAACGAAGACTGCAGTCTGCACAGGCTTTTTCGGCAGTTTTATTTATAAGAGATGCTATATTGCGATTTTTTATTTTGGTGTCACTATCTTCACCGAAATTTTTTGAAAGAATATTCAGCGATTCCGCTGTCTTTTTCAATCTATCCCTATAGGCGGAATGTTCTTTGAAGCTATCTGCCTTTGTATTGGTACGGCTGATATTTAAATAGTACGCAAAAAAAGGTGCAAGTCTTTTATGAAACACAAAAAACAAAACCGACGCGATAAGAATTTCATATATATTTATAAGCACCTCTGTAGAGCCGTTTATAAAAAGCGTTATCACTGCATTGGCAAGCAAAAACCCAAGTGCGGTTCCGGTTTTGCCGAATTTAGAGGTCAGCGACGCCACAAGCGATGAAAAGGAATATGCACCTATAATCGCACCGGTATTATATGTACCTACAGAGTTCACAGCACCGATAATTATACCGGATATAGCTCCCGCTGTACCGAAGCCGCTGCTGCTCATAAGCATTATCACTGCTATACTTAAGACATTGCCAAGCTTGATGCCAAAAACAGGCGGAATATTATTAAAGCTGATAAGCACTGCACCAAAGAAAAAAATTGTGCTTACTGTTTCCTCAAAGCTTAAAAAGCTTCGCTTATGCTTTGCAAATATAACCGGCACTGCCCTTTGCACCGCAAATACAGACAGTGCCGACAGAAAGCTCTCGCCAAAATTCATTATCATATCATAGGCAAGCAAACCGCCCTTTGCAGAGGCAGCTGTTTTCATTAAAAACAGCGTACCCCCTGCAAGAGAAGCTTTTACGGAGGTGTTTAATTTTTTATCCCACAAAATATTTACACCGGCAACAATCGATGCTGTTAAAACATAGCTCATAGCAACCGATGGCGGATGGCTTAAAAACGAACCCACCGCCACTGCCGCAAGAGACGGCATA
>JAZNZL010000190.1:0-1671 GCA_045594925.1 Clostridia bacterium | reverse complement strand
CAAAAGATTTTTTGTCTTTTTATCATTATAATACAGCGCCTTACTGCTTACCATTTCGCTATAAACAAGTCCTGCGCCGAAAATAGTAAATAACGGCGACGGCAGCGCACTTATGAAAGATCCTGAGCTTATAGGTAAAATTATAGCGGCTGTGGTTGGTGCCGTGGATGTGCCTGTAACCTGTAAAATACGCAGTGGCTTTGAGTCTGTAAACGCTGTTGAGGTGGCGAAAATAGCAGAAGCAAACGGTGTATCTGCAATAGCTGTTCATCCACGTACACGAAAAATGTATTATAGCGGCAGTGCGGATTGGGATATAATAAAGGAAGTTAAAGAAGCAGTTTCCGTGCCTGTAATCGGAAACGGCGATATTTTCACAGCACAGGATGCTAAAGATATGGTAGAGCGTACCGGCTGTGATGCTGTTATGGTTGGCAGAGGCGCTCAGGGTAATCCTTTTATTTTCAGGCAGATATGCGAGCTTTTTGAAAATGGTAAGACCACATTTTCTCCTGATAGTAACGAAAAAGCTGCAACAATAAGAGAGCAACTTGCAGATATGGTTGATGATAAGGGCGAGCATATAGCCGTGCTTGAAGCCAGAAAGCACCTTGCCTGGTATACAAAAGGGATGAAAGACAGTGCGGCAGTCCGACAAATGGTAAATACAGCGATGAGCCTTGATGAGCTTATGGGAATTATAGAAAAACATCTTGGATGATATGTGAAAAAAGCGAAAAAACTTTTAAAAAAGGTATTTACATTTGAAAAATGCTGTGATATAATCTAACGGTAAGCCTATCGCAAGGTTTTTGGACGCTCCAGACCTTTTGCTTTGTGACAGGCGTTTTATAAGAAAATGGAGGAATAAAAAATGTTGAAAGAAACAAAACAGGCTATCATTAAAGAATATGCCACACACGAAGGCGATACAGGTTCACCTGAAGTGCAGATTGCACTTTTGACATACCGTATCAATCACCTTACAGAGCATCTCAAAAACAACGCGAAAGACCATCACTCAAGAAGAGGTCTTTTGATGATGGTTGGTCAGAGAAGAGGTTTGCTCAATTATCTTACAAAGGTAGATATTGAGAGATACCGTTCTATAATCAAGAGACTCAACATCAGAAAATAGTTTGTTTTTCGGGCAAAGGTGGTATTACCATTTTTGCCCGTTTTACAATATTAAGAGGTAAAATAAGAGGTAAAAGCCGGCGGTATTAGCAGTTAGACAGCGGTTTAAAGACAGCGGTTTAAGGCTGTGCTTTAAGGCACTGTTTAAGTGCTAAGCTCAAAGCTTTGCCTCAAAAAACAGGAGGATAAAAATGCAGAGAAAATTTACCACTACTTTAGCAGGCAGAGAGCTTACTATTGAAACAGGAGAGCTTGCACAGCTTTCAAACGGCTCCGTACTTGTACGCTATGGAGACACAGTTGTAATGGCAAACGTTACAGCATCTAAGAAACCCCGTGACGGTGTGGATTTCTTCCCCTTGAGCGTGGACTATGAAGAGAAACTTTATTCAGTAGGTAAAATCCCCGGCGGCTTTTTGCGTCGTGAGGGAAAGCCTTCCGATAAGGCCATCTTAACATCACGTGTTATTGACAGACCCATCCGTCCTTTGTTCCCGAAGGATTACAGAAATGATGTAAGCATCGTTACAACCG
>JAZNZL010000189.1:0-2068 GCA_045594925.1 Clostridia bacterium | reverse complement strand
GACCTTACCGGCTATTACGTAACTGTAGAGGGTAATGTTGAAGATGCGGAATTAAATAAACGCGATTTGCTCCTTGATACATACGTGGCAGATACCTACAGATTGCCTTATGAGAATATTAAAAGTGCAAACGGCGTAACTATGTCGGGCAATTTTGCTTTTGAAAGGGTAGGGTTGTCGGCAGCCGATGCGGTAATATATGCAGATATTGTAAATACCATTGCAGATAGCCTGCCGTATGTGTCTGTATATAATATTGTGGTTCCCACATCAGGGGAGTTTTACGCACCGAAAGAGATGGCGCCTTATCAGACGTATGGTATTAAAAAAGTTTATGAACATCTTTCAGATAAAGTTATGCCGATAAATGCTGTAAAGCCATTGTATGAGCACGGAGCAGAGAAAATATACTTTTCCACCGACCATCACTGGACACAGCGTGGTGCATATTATGCTTATAAAGCCTTTGCTGAGAAAAAGGGTATAAATTACCCGCCGATTACGGATTTTGAAAAATCTGATTCCACAACCCACGTAGGCTCTTTTGCGTCGTTTACCCGCGGCACGCCTTTGAGTGATGCCATAAGGTCAAATCCGGAGCTTCTGGAAAGATTTATGCCAAGGGTTAACGTTGAAGCTGTAGCGTATAGTGATATGTATATGCAAAAACGAATAAGAGGGGTATCTCCCGTTTCAGATAAAATAAATTCCTACAGCTGCTTTTTGGGTGGGGATAATCCGCTTACAGTAATGGTGACCAATGCAAATACAGGCAAAAAGCTGGTAATAATAAAAGAATCCTTTGGTAATGCTTTTGCGACCTGGGCACTTGAAAATTACAGTGAGGTGTATGTTGTAGACCCCAGAAAGTTCAATGGTTTTGGCGGCAGTGAGGAGAAGTTTAATTTAAAGGATTTTTATGATTTCACAAAATTTGATGATTTGGTAATAATAAACTATCCTGTGGCGGTATGCTCCGGAGGAATACGCGGTGCTATACTTGATATGGTAAAATAAGATTTACGGAGAGCGTATAAATGGTATTTTCTAGTTTGTTGTTTTTGTGTATATTTTTGCCGGCTGTTCTTGTGTGCTATAATCTTTCAAAGAACCTGACATACAAGAATATCGTTTTGGTGGTATTTTCTCTTATATTTTACGCTTGGGGAGAGCCGGTTTGGGTGATGCTGCTTGTTTTCAGTGCTATGCTGGATTACACTTGCGGCCGTATAATAGATAATCACAGAAACACACCTGTTGCCAAAGCAGCGCTTTTAACATCCCTTGTGCTTAACTTTGGTATACTATTTGTATTTAAATATTCAGGATTTATTGTTGATAATATAAACGCTATTTTCGGTCTTAAAATTCCGTTCAGCGGGTTTGCGCTGCCGCTTGGAATATCGTTTTATACATTTCAGACTGTTTCTTATACAATAGACGTTTACAGAGGCGATACAAATGTGCAGAAATCACCTCTTAAATATCTCACGTATCTGTCAATGTTCCCACAGCTTGTAGCAGGCCCAATTGTCCGTTACGCAGATATAGACAAGCAGATAAACAACCGTAAGGTAACATTAAAGGATTTTGAATACGGAGTATACAGATTCACTCAGGGTATGTTCAAAAAAGTAATTCTCGCAAACAGCGCAGGAGCTGTTGCCACAAATCTTCTTGGCGGAAACCTTTCCGATGCATCAGTGCTTGGCGTGTGGCTTGGAATGATAATGTATACGTTCCAGATATACTTTGATTTTTCAGGATACTCCGATATGGCAATCGGTATGGGCAGATTTTTCGGATTTAAGTTTCTGGAAAACTTCAATTACCCATATATTTCAACCTCTGCCACGGAATTCTGGCGCAGATGGCATATATCCTTGAGCAGCTTTTTCAGGGATTATGTGTATATACCCCTTGGCGGTAACAGAAAATGGCACATACGTAATATCCTTGTGGTTTGGATGCTTACGGGCTTCTGGCACGGAGCCAGTTGGAATTTCATTCTGTGGGGACTTTACTACGGTGTTATTTTAATTGTTGAGAAAAAGCTTTTCGGCGGCAG
>JAZNZL010000188.1:0-5460 GCA_045594925.1 Clostridia bacterium | reverse complement strand
CCGCTTGGCCTCCGACTTATTCTAACACGTTTTATTCCTTTTCACAATCTGGATATAACCGCTATATATACTATCACAATTGATGATACGTAACATTTTTGTCATACTAAAATCACATTCACTATTTCGCTCATATACTCTTATTTCGTATGCAATACCATTTTTAACCGCTGTTTTTTGGCAAAATATGAGCTTTTTTATTTTAATTATTGACTTTTTCGTTGTTTTTTTGCAAAATAATCATATAAAATAATATTTACTAAAATAGTTTCTGGAGGTTTTTTATGGCTAATATTAAGAAAATCGGTATTTTAACCGGCGGCGGTGATTGCCCTGGATTAAATCCGGTTATACGCGCTGCTGTAAGAACTGCTATTTTGAAATACGGTCTTGAAGTGGTAGGTGTAAAAAACGGATACAGGGGTCTGTATCTTGGCAACTTCGTAAAGCTTGACCTGAACAGTATTTCAGGCATACTGCCTGTTGGCGGCACTATTTTACACTCCTCTAACAAGGACAACCTTTTTCAATATCCTTTCGAAGAAAACGGTAAAACTGTTTTGAAAGACGTATCTCACATTGGTCTTGAAAATTTAAAAAAAGAAGGTGTTGACGCACTTCTTATTGTAGGTGGTGACGGCACTCTTACAAGCGGCAGAGATTATTCAAATCTCGGTCTCAACGTAATCGGTGTGCCAAAAACTATAGACAACGATTTGGCGTCCACTGACACCACCTTCGGTTTTGACACTGCTGTCAGCGTTGCAACGGATGCTTTGGACAGGCTACACACCACCGCGTCTTCCCATCACAGAATAATGGTGCTGGAGGTTATGGGCAGATACGCCGGATGGATTGCACTGCATTCAGGTATTGCGGGCGGTGCTGATGCTATTATGATTCCGGAAATACCTTATGACATCAACAAGATAGCTGACGCAATCAACAAACGCAAAGAATCTGGTAAAACCTTCAGCGTCGTAGTAGTTGCCGAAGGAGCTAAATCTATTTCAGGTGATTTGGTTGTAAGCAAGGTTATTGAAGGAAGTCCTGACCCGATACGTCTCGGCGGTATCGGTACAAAAGTTGCAGAGGATTTGGAAAAGCTTTGCGGTTTAGAATCACGCGCAACAATTTTAGGTCATCTCCAGAGGGGTGGCTCACCTACTGCTTATGACAGGATTCTTTCTACCCGTTACGGCTCATACGCTGTTGACCTGGCTATGGAAGGCAAATTTGGCAATATGGTAACACTTAAAGGCAACAAAATGAGTTATGATTCATTAAACAACGTTATAGGGCAGAAAACCAAAAATGTTGACCCTCAGGGCGAACTGGTATGCTTTGCTAAAAATATTGGCATATCCTTCGGCGATTGATTTGTGCATTTCTTAATTTTGTATAATTACCATTCTTTTGAAGATACTAATTTTATCATCGTATCTTTGAAAGGATGGTTTTTCTTTGTACAAAAATGAAAAGGCTCGCTCCATTGCCGAGAGAATCGGCAACAGAATTCCTGATCCCATTATTATCTTTATTATCTTATACGTTATCCTTATGGGCGTATCATTGGTTTTTGGCGGAAAAAGTTTTTCCGTTGTCTCTTATGACGGTTCATTGGCAACTTACCAATTCAAATATATGTTTACACCAGAAAACATACGTTGGATTTTTGCAAACGCCATTACCACCAACTGGTTAAGCTATGGCAGTGGTATTTTAGGAACTATACTTATTGTTATGTTCGGTATTGGAATAGCTGAAGAATCCGGTTTGTTATCGGCACTTATACGAAAAATGGGAAACGCCGTTCACCAAGCCGTTTTACCTTTTGTACTCGTTTTTATAGGCGTTATGAGCAACATAGCAACAGACGTGGGGTATCTGGTATTGATACCGCTGGCGGGTATGCTATACTCGGGCATCGGAAAAAATCCGCTTGTTGGAATGGCGGCAGCTTTTGCAGGAGTATCCGCAGGATTCAGCGCAAATCTTATACCGGCAACAGTATCTGACGTAATAGTGGGCAACAACGCTCTTATATTTGCACAAAACCAGAATATCCCCTTTTTATCAATCACCGGCAAGCCATTAAACCCTATTACAATGAACTATTATTTTATTGCTGTTTCCACAGTTTTGCTGGTTATTGTGGGAGGTATAATAAACAAAAAAATTACCGAAAAGAAATACGGCAGCTTAGTAACAGATGACATTCATCAAAACGAAAGCTTTACCGTAAGTGAAGAAGAAAACAGAGCTTTACGTTTTGCTTTGATAGGATTTATTTTATCAATGATAACAGTAATCCTCTTTGCTGTATTCCCACTTAAATCATATATCGCTCCTGACGGAAAAAAGGTTACGCCATTCCTTGACAACATAATTCTTCTGGCAACATTCGTATTTTTTGTATCAGGAGCTTTTTACGGATTCTCATCAGGAAAGTTCAAATCTGCATCCGACGTTATAAGCGGTATGACTAAACAAATCGCATCTATGTCTTATGTGATTGTTCTCACATTTTTCTGCTACAACTTTTTAGCTCTTCTCTCTTACACTAATGCTGACATATTCATAACGGGAATCGGGGCATCTTTCTTACAGAAAATAGGTCTTTCAGGCTCGCCCATACTGCTTATAGTCGCGGTTATTCTGGTTACTGCCGTTATCAACCTGTTTGTGGGCGGTATGACAGCAAAATGGATGCTGTTAGGTCCTTTGTTTATACCGATGCTATATAATGTAAACCAGTCTATGACGCCCGAGGTGGTTACTGCGGCTTACCGCGTGGCTGACTCCTGCACTAACACCATAACACCGCTTATGACTTATGCAGGGCTTATATTGATGTATATGCGCCGGTACAAAAGCGATTTCACGGCAGGAAATCTTATATCTATGATGATGCCCTATTCACTTATATTTTTAGCCTGTTGGAGTCTTTTGCTCATTGTATTCGTAATATTCAAAATACCTCTGGGATTCTAAAAAAACAGCAACCATTACGGTTGCTGTTTTTATCTGTTCGCTTTTAAATATTTATCTGCCTTCAAAATGCCGATTACAGTTTTGGCATCGCGGATTTCATTATTCATAACCTTTTCTACAAGAGTGTCTATATGAACCTTCTCAACTGACAAAAACTCACCATCGTCAAGATGAGACTTACCCTGATGAAGACCAAGTGCAAGATACAAATAAAGTTCCTCCTCAACATATCCCGGTGACGGATATGCACTACCAAGAGGTATAAATTCATCTGCTGTAAGTCCTGTTTCTTCTTCAAGCTCACGTACGCCGCACTGAAGCGGATTCTCGCCTTTATTAAGCTTACCTGCGGGAAGTTCTGTGATTACCTTATTATACGGCTTTCTAAACTGCTTTACCATATAAATATAACCATTCTCATCAACTGCAACTACTGCTACACCGCCGCTATGTTCTACAATCTCACGGATAGCTTTACTGCCATCGTGAAGTTCCACAGTATCTACTCTTACAGTTAAAATATGTCCCTCGTATTTAACATCTGTAGAAACAGTTTTTTCATAAAACTCCAAAGACGTCACTCTCCTTTTGCCTTTTTAGGTTTACTTTCTTTATTATTAAGATTATAAACCACAAGCATACCTGCTGATGCGCTCATCAGTATAACAAAAATCGAAATCACCCAACGAAAATCATTTTCTTTTTTACTGTTATCCGGTTCGTTTGTAATAACATCTTTTGTTTTTACGTTATCTATTATCTTTCCATTTATATCAACAAAGGTAACAGTATCAGATATTTGCTCTGTGGGATACAGTGTAAGAATTTTTGAATCGTTTTCCACAGTAAGTGTGCCATTATCAAAATTAAACTCACGCATATTTCCATCTGTACGCACGAAATACGCAAGTGCCACAATCTCTGCAAGGCAATCACGGTTTTTCATACTCTCCGATGCATAAAACGTAAGCAATTTATAATCAACCGAACTGGTTTTATATGCACCGTTTGTCACTACATAGCCATTACCTTTTTTATCAAGTGAAACAAATATATTATCTCCCACTCTGGGAGTAGCGGTAATATCTGAATGGTCACTGCAATATGAATAGCGGAATTTATCAACCGATATATTATTATTCAATGGTATCTGCCCGCTGTTTTCGCCATTATATATATTATGATACGGCGCCAGCACCACCGACGAATCATTCACATCTACTACAGTAGCAAGCAATACATAATCCTGTTCACCTGAAAGAATAGCCGAAACGTCGCCCTGAGCGCATACGTTCATCGCAAAACATACAAGCAATACAAAAAACAGAAAGCTCTTAAGCAGTTTTTTCATAATTTTACCTCCGTTTCGGTTATACAACAATATCCAATGTATTTTGTACATTGGATATTGCGGTATATTGTTTAAAATTATTAAAGAATTATTCTGCGTCTGCAGCTGCTTCTTCAACAGCCTCAACAGCTACTTCTTCTACTTCAGGTTCTTCTTCCTTCTTAGCTTCTTCTATCAAAGCACGGATGCTCAAGCCGATTTTCTTATTTTCCATATCAAGCTCTACAACTTTAGCCTTTACGTGCTGACCTACTGTAAGCTCTTCTTCTACTCTGCCGATTCTCTTATCAGCAACCTGTGAAATATGGATAAGACCATCTGCTCCAGGGAAAACTTCAGCAAATGCTCCGAATGGAACGATTCTTACAATTTTACAATCTACAACATCGCCCAATGCAACCTCTGCAGCAATCTTTGTCCAGGGGTTATCTTCTGTTTTTCTATAGCCAAGTGAAATCTTGCCTTTTTCTTTATCTGCTTCAAGAACGTATGTTTCAACAACATCGCCCTCTGAAAGAACTTCTGACGGATGCTTGATTTTTGACCAGGAAAGCTCTGAAATATGGATAAGACCATCTACTCCGCCGATATCTACAAATGCACCGAATTTTGTGAGAGATTTTACTGTACCGGTATATACTTTACCAACTTCAACCTCTGACCAGAATTTCTCTGAAAGTGCTGCCTTCTGCTCTTTAACAACTTCTTTGATTGAACCTACAACCTTACTTCTGCCGCGTTCTTTCTTAACATCGATAACTCTGAATGATACTTCGTTACCAACCAAAACACTCAAGTCGCTCAAGAATCTGTCGCTTGCCTGTGATGCAGGGATAAATACTCTGCCGCCTTTGCAGCTTACTACTACACCCTTATTAACAGCCTGAACCACCTTACCTGTAAGGATTTCCTTTGTTTCCAAAGCACCTTCAAGCACTGCTTCGCTCTTTATAGCGTCAATCTTTTTCTTTGAAAGTGTAACCTCACCCTCAACATCGTTTACTCTTACTACAAATACTTCTATTTCGTCTCCGGCTTTTACCATTGACTTAACATCTACATCCGGATCATCTGACATCTCTGAAGCTGGGATAAAGCCATCTGACTTATAGCCA
>JAZNZL010000187.1:0-1926 GCA_045594925.1 Clostridia bacterium | reverse complement strand
GTCAGATGATGACAACAGAAACTATCAACTATAACTGTGAACGTTTTAAAGAACAGCTTTCAAGAATAATAGATTTCTCTGAAGGAAAAGCTTTAATGGTTAATAACGCTGATTGGTTGTTAGATCTTAACTATGTTGAATTTTTGAGGGATATAGGCTCCTGCTTTTCTGTAAATAAAATGCTTGCTGCAGAGTGCTTTAAGCAGAGACTTGAAAAAGGCCTTTCCTTCCTTGAGTTTAACTATATGCTTATGCAGAGCTATGACTTTTTGATGCTCAGCCGTAAATATGATTGTAAAATAGAGCTTGGCGGCGATGACCAGTGGAGTAATATTCTGGGTGGTATAGACCTTTGCAGAAGAAAAGACCAGAAGCAGGTATACGGAATGACTTTTACATTGCTCACTAATAGCGAGGGCAAGAAAATGGGTAAAACCCAGAGCGGAGCGCTGTGGCTTGATCCGGCAAAGACATCTCCCTACGATTTTTATCAGTACTGGAGAAATGTTGATGATGCCGATGTTATTAAGTGCTTAAAGCTTTTGACGTTTATTCCTATGGAAGAGATTGCAGAACTTGAAAAGCTCGAGGGTGCACAGCTTAATGAAGCTAAAAAGATTCTTGCTTATGAGGTTACCAAGCTTGTTCACGGTGAAGAGGAAGCTGCCAAGGCAAAGGGCGCAGCAGAGGCTGTGTTTGGCGGTGGCGTAAGTTCAGCGGATATGCCCGGCACAGACATAACTGCAGATGAACTTGATGGCGGAATAAATATTCTTGACCTGCTTGTAAAATGCGGTCTTGCACCGTCAAAGGGCGAGGGCAGACGACTTGTTCAGCAGGGCGGAGTAAGCCTTAACGGCGAAAAGGTAGCTGCTATAGATTATGCAGTAACAGCCGATGATTTCAAAGACGGCGAAGCAATAATCAAAAAAGGCAAAAAAGTGTTCCATAAGGTTTCACTTAAGTAATTAAATATCACGGCATTTCGCAATATGTATTGGCATAGGGCGGGGTGCCGTTGTGTTTTATTATCAAAACTCATACGGGAGGAAATATAAATGAAATTAAGCGAGGTTAAATCTATACTCGATGCAAAGGTGTTAAAAGGCGAAGATTTTATGGACAGAATAGTGCTTTCGGCTTGTGGCAGCGACCTTATGAGCGATGTTCTGGCTTTTGTAAAGGATCAGGGCTTGCTCCTTACGGGGCTTGTAAATCCTCAGGTGGTAAGAACAGCTGAGATGATGGATATAAAAGCAATAGTGTTTGTTCGCGGAAAGGATCCGGGCGAGGATATATTGGAGCTTGCACAGGAAGCGAGAATAACAGTGATGTCAACTGAAATGCCGCTTTATGCGGCTTGCGGAAAGCTTTATAGTGCCGGCCTTAATTAAGTGTAGGGGGATGTGTATATGTCAAATAATTCATTCAAACTGCATTATGATATAGACGGTGAAGATTTTGCTGTTGCAGGAGAGGCATCCAGCGATATAAAGAAGACTCTCAAGCAGCTGGGCGTAGCACCGGAGATAGTAAGAAAGGTAGCCATAGCCACCTATGAGGGCGAGATAAATATGGTTATACACGCAGACGGCGGAACGATAGATGTAGAAATCACCGCCGAAAATATAAAGATAGTATTAAAGGATAAAGGTCCCGGTATAGAGTCTATTGACCTTGCAATGCAGGAGGGTTACTCCACTGCCTCGGATAAGGTGAGGGAGCTTGGCTTCGGCGCCGGTATGGGACTTCCTAATATGCGCAAATATACCGACAGTATGAAGGTGGATTCAGTAGTTGGCGTAGGCACTACGATAGAGATGAATGTACGTATGCTGTAGAGTATAAGCAGATGTGTTAGTATCCGAACTCGCCTAAAACAAGTAAAATCGCTCTTTTTCTGCGTTGTCGGTCTTGAAATACGTC
>JAZNZL010000186.1:0-3240 GCA_045594925.1 Clostridia bacterium | reverse complement strand
TCTTCGCTGTCCTTATCTTCATCTTTGTCTTCTTCATCGCTGTCAGAGTCTTTTTCGTCATCTGTCAAGGTTTCATCAGCGGGAGTAACAACAAGCGAAAATCCTCCTGATGAGGTTTTCTCATAATCATACTCACACTCTTTTTCACACTCTACAACTATCCGGTAAAAGCCTTCGTTTCTTGCGTGGCGCACCTGCTTTACAAAATCACTGTCCACATCTATAGAATCATCGCCTTCTTCATAAACGTAATCTTCAAAGTCAAGCACTATTCTATAAGGGTTCTCCAAAGTAAAAATCTTCGGCTTGGAATATTCAGACATAGCAACCTTTAAGGTGATATTTTTCTTACTGCGTCTTACGTTTATACTTTCTATAACCAGCTTATCTTCCGGTTTTTCCTCGACTTTTTTATCTATTACAACGCGTCTGTTAGCGTTATCCCAGTCAACCTCATACTTAAAGGTTTCACCTATAAAACGCACCGGCACCATAGTTCTGTCAGATATAAGCTTTGCAGGAACATCAAGGATGCGCTTCACTCCGTTTACCATCGCCTGATTACTGCCTATGGTAAGCACTACAGAAAAATTATCTTTCTTTATGGTTACCTGCTTCTTCTCGCCGTTCCAATTGACATCTGCACCAAGTCCTTCCTCTGATATTACACGCACCGGAACAAGGGTTCTGCCGTTTTCTATAACAGGAGCTACATCACACTCTGCTTTTTTGCCAAAAAGATAAATCTCTATATCATCAGCTGCATTGACCTGCAGGCAGAAAGCTACACTTAAAAGCAAGGTCACAGCAAGCAACAAAGACAATACTCTCTTCATACTTCACCTCCGGGAAAAGTGATACTGACACGATATAATTTTACCACAAAAGCCGACATTTTTCCTTAAGATGCGCCTTTTGTAACCTAATCTTAACCGGTTGTTAACAAAATCATTATAATCCAAATGTACTTTTCTGTTATTGCTTTTTTCTGTAATTATGGTAAAATAGAATAAAGTGAGGTTTTTTTATGAGAATTCTTGGGATTGACCCGGGCTTTGCTATTGTGGGTTGCGGCATTGTGGATTACATCGGCAACAAGTTTTCCGTTGTGGATTATCGCGCTGTAACCACCAAAGCCGGCGGTAAGCTTGAAAACAGACTTAAATCAATATATGACGGTATCTGTGACCTTATAGACCAATACAGCCCTGAATGTATAGCAGTGGAGGAGTTGTTTTTTAACACTAACGCAAAAACCGCTATTCAGGTTGGTCAGGCAAGAGGCGTAATACTTCTTGCCGCAGTGAACAAGGGGCTTGAGGTTTTTGAATACACACCTCTGCAGGTTAAGCAGGCTGTTGTGGGCTACGGAAGAGCCGAAAAAATTCAGGTTCAGCAGATGGTTAAAAGCATACTTAACTTAAAGGAAATCCCGAAGCCTGACGACGTTGCAGACGGTCTGGCACTGGCAGTGTGTCACGCACATTCTTATAAAATCGGAAGCTTAAAGGAGAAATTAAATGTTTAGTTATATATCCGGTCCTGTGGCTGAAAAAGGACCAAATTACATTGTTATAGACGTAAACGGTGTGGGGTTTAAGGTTTTCACCTCTTTAAGCACCCTGCAGGATACCTCCGTTTTATTAGGCGAAAAGGCTACGGTTTACACATATCTCTACATCAAGGAAGGGATTATGGATTTATACGGATTTTCCACCAAGGAGGAGCTTACTTTGTTTGAGCTGCTTATATCCGTTTCAGGTGTTGGCGCAAAGGGCGCTGTTGCAGTGCTTTCTGTAGCTCCGCCGCAAAAGCTTGCGTTAAGTATAGTTTCAGGAGATATCGCAACAATAAAGCAGGCATCGGGAATAGGAACAAAAACGGCGCAAAGAATCTCTCTGGAGCTTAAGGACAAAATCCAAAGCGAAAATATGGCTGTGTCCGAGGGTTTTGGTGAGCAGATTGCCATCGGCGACTCATCTATATACGGCGAGGCTGTCAGCGCACTTATGGTGCTTGGCTACAGTGCAAGCGAAGCACAAAAGGCTGTGTCGGCTGTGGATTTATCTACAACAGACGTGGAAGAAATCATCAAGCAGGCACTGAAAAAATTGTTTTAAGTATCTTCAGGAGGAGCTTAAATGGATTTGAACGAAAGAATTGTAACCGGCGAAGTACTGGGCGAAGACACAGAATCTGAATACAGTCTGCGTCCAAGAACGCTAAATGAGTATATAGGTCAGGACAAGGTTAAGGAAAATCTTAAAATTTACGTGGAAGCTGCAAAAAGCAGAAACGATGCCCTCGACCACGTGCTGCTCTATGGCCCGCCCGGCCTTGGAAAAACCACACTTGCAAATATAATTGCCAACGAGATGGGCGTTAACTTACGTGTAACCAGCGGTCCGGCAATTGAAAAGCCGGGTGATCTGGCGGCTATTCTTACAAACCTGTCGGAAAACGATGTTCTGTTTATTGACGAGATACACCGTTTGAGCCACAGCGTCGAAGAGGTTCTATACCCTGCTATGGAGGATTTTGCACTTGATATTATAATTGGCAAAGGACCCAGTGCAAGGTCAATCAGGCTGGATTTGCCCAAATTCACACTTGTAGGTGCCACCACCAAGGCAGGTAATATGACATCTCCTCTCCGTGACAGATTCGGCGTAATTTCACGGCTCGATTTATATACAACAGAGCAGCTTGCAACTATTGTAACACGAAGCGCGTCAATACTGGGAATTAAAATTGAAGCTGAAGGTGCCGCAGAGATTGCATCACGTTCAAGAGGCACACCCAGAATTGCCAACAGACTGCTCAAGCGTGTGCGGGATTTTGCGCAGGTAAAGTATGACGGCATAATCACCAAAGAGGTGGCGGACGCCGCACTGACACGCATTGAGGTTGACAAAATCGGTCTTGATGCTACAGACAGCAAAATGATAAACACTATGATACGCAATTTTGCCGGCGGTCCTGTGGGGCTTGATACTTTAGCTGCAACCATTGGCGAGGATGCCACCACCATTGAAGATGTGTACGAGCCTTACCTTTTACAGCTGGGATTTATAAACAGAACCCCAAGAGGCAGAGTTGTTACGCAGCTGGCTTATGAGCATTTTAATATCCCATTTGAAAAATAATATCAGTTTTTAAATACTTTTGAAAATCCACTCAGCAAATCAGGCGTGTCATTGAGAGAAATATTATAACAACAAAAAAGCTTATCAAAATAGC
>JAZNZL010000185.1:0-5848 GCA_045594925.1 Clostridia bacterium | reverse complement strand
TATCTATTCCCTTCATTATATCAGCAATAATCTGATCGGGATTCTCGGTCCGGCTGTTATCGCTTGTAATTATGACAAAATCAGCAAGTCTTGATGCAACCGCTCCCATAACTGCACGTTTGGATTTATCACGGTCTCCGCCGCAGCCGAACAGTGTGATTACTCTGCCCTTACAAAAGCCTTTTACTGTATTTATTATATTCTCAACCCCATCGGGTGTATGTGCATAATCTATCATAACAGTATAGGGTGCGGGGATATTTACAACCTCTGCCCTGCCCTTTACACCATTGGCACATTTAAGCGCCGATGCACTCTTTTCTTTACTTATGCCAAGCTTATCGCAGATACCTATTGCGCACAGTGCATTATACACTGAAAACTCTCCCGGTATAGGCAGGTTCACTTTGCAACCACTAACATCAAAGCTTACGCCTTTTTCGCTGTAAACGATATTTTCAGCCTTATATCCACAGTCGCTTTTTATACTGTAATACTCTACGTCACAGCTTGCATCAGCCGTAATATCTTTTGAATATTCATCATCACAGTTTACAACGCCGTACTTACACATTGAAAACAGCTTTGACTTTGCCTTTGCGTAGTTTGCCATAGTCATATGGAAATCCAGATGGTCCTGTGTGAGATTAGTAAATGCACCTACCTCAAAATTACATCCATAAACACGTCCAAGTTCCAGAGAATGTGATGAGATTTCCATAACCACATACTCAACACCTTCCCGAACCATTATGGCAAAAAGTTCATAAAGTTCCAATGACTCCGGTGTGGTGTGCTCGCTTTTTAAAACCATATTACCAACCATATTCTGATTTGTACCTATCAAGCCAACCTTATGTCCCTGACTTTCCAATATAGCCTTTACAAGATACGTTATGGTGGTTTTGCCGTTTGTACCGGTGACACCTACAAGCTTAAGCTGTTTCTGCGGGTATCCGTAAAATCTGGCAGACAACAGTGCCAGCGCCTTACGGGTATCGGGAAACACTATCTGCGGAACAGATAAGTTATCACTTCTTTCCTCAACCACAACGGCTGACGCACCGTTTTTAACAGCGCTGTCTATATATTTATGTCCATCGGTTTTAAAGCCCTTGATAGCCACAAACACTTCGCCTTTTTTTATTTTTGATGAATTATAACATACACCGGTTATTTCTATGTCCTCTGCACAACCGATAACATCGCTATATTCCATTCCCTGTATAAGCTCTTTTAGCAGCACTTCAATCACCGTTCCTACCAATTATTGATTAAAAACACCACAAGCCTTATCCATATCAGATAAGGCGGGTAGTTTGTTTAGTGTACATTTACATATTTAAATTCTACAGTAACCACTGTTCCCTTTGGAACAAGTGTTCCTGAGGGTGGCGACTGGTTGGACACAACCGCTTCGCCGTCTTTAACCTCTGCATTTCCTGAAATTTTTATGTTAAGTCCCGAATTTGTTATACGTCTGTTGGTTTCGCTTACGCTACAGCCTATTACGTCGGGAACAACCACATCGTTTTCGCTTGTTTCTTTAGTGTAAAGCACTACGGTAGATGATGCCGGAAGCGCCGTTCCGCCCTTGGGTATCTGCGAAACAATCTTTTCGCCGTCACCAACTATCTGATACTTAAGTCCTGAGTTTTCAAATGCCTTGGGGACATCTGCAACAGACAGTCCTTCTACATTGGGAACAGGCAAATCCATAGTTTTAAGCTCTTCTTCTGTGTACTGTGGTTCTATGCCAAGATACCTTAAGGTGTCTTCAAATATCAGCTTAAAGGTAGGCGCAGCTATCTGTCCGCCCATATAGGTATCACCCATAGGCTCATCCAGCAGCAAAAGACCTATTACTTCAGGGTCATTAGCAGGTGCAAAGCCTAAAAACGATGCTATGTATCTGCCGTTTCCGCGTGGGAGCTTTTCACTTGTTCCCGTTTTGCCGGCAACACGATAGCCTGCTATATACGCATTTTTAGATGTTCCGTATGTTACAACGCTTTCAAGTATCTGGCGGGTGGTGGATGCGGTTTCCTCTGAAATAACTTTTCTTATATACTCAGTTTCAAATGTTTTTATCACATTACCTGCGTCGTCAGTAAGCTCTTTTGCAATTCGCGGTCTTACCATTGTACCGCCGTTTGTAATAGCTGAATAAGCAGTGATTAGCTGAAGAGGTGTAATCTGGAAGGACTGTCCGAATGAGCTTGTGGCAAGCTCAACCTCATTAAAGTTTTCCATACTGTGAAATGCGCACACCGCTTCACCGGGAATTTCAAATCCGGTTTTCTCTGCAAAGCCAAAAGCTTTGTAGTATTTATAGAAATTCTCTGTTCCTACTCTTGCACCTACTGTCATAAACACCGGATTACAGGAGTTTTCAACACCCTGAACAAAGGTTTCGGCTCCGTGTCCGCCGCCTTTCCAGCAGTGAATAATATGCGGTCCCACCTTAAGTGCGCCGGTACAGTTAAAGGCATCATTAAGGCTTACCACGTTTTCCTCTAAAGCCATAGCTGTTGTTATTCCCTTAAAGGTTGAGCCCGGCTCGTATGTGTCTACAACGGCTTTGTTTCTCCACATTTTCTGCAGCTCGTCGTTATACAGCTTGGTTTTCTCTTCACCCTCAAGTGCATCTATCTGCGCCTGAACAGCTGCGTTATTGATTGTAAACGGGTCATTCAAATCGTATGACGGATATGTCGCCATAGCCAGAATTTCACCGGTTTTTGCCTCCATTATTATACAGGCGGCACCGTTTTGTACTTTATAATCTGCAACAGCCTGCTGAAGATTTTTTTCAACAAAGTGCTGGATGGTTTCATCTAATGTGAGAACAAGATTTGCTCCGTTCTCGGGGTTTATATATTTTTCATATTTAAAAGGCATATCGGTTCCAACAGCATTTTTAGCTGTAATGACTCTGCCGGGCAGACCTTTAAGATATTGGTCAAAGGAAAGCTCTACTCCGTTTAAGCCCTGATTGTCTGCGCCAACAAAGCCTAACACGTGCGCTGCGAGGTTACCGTAAGGGTAATAACGCTTGGTATCCTCTGAAAGATGTACGCCCTTAAGCTTATTAGTGGTTTTTCCGTTTTCATCCTCAAAGCTCATAAGAGCACGGAGTGCATCAGTTTTATCCTTTTCTACCCTGCGTTTTATGATTTCATAGCTTGAATTTTTAGTTACTTTAGCATAAACCGACTCTCTGTCAAGCTCAAGAATCTGCGAAAGGGTATCTGCTACAAAATTGGCATTCTCTGCTTCTGCAATTTCACGGGGACTCACGGAAACCATCTCTACTGACGCGCTCTGGGCAAGTATCTTTCCGTTACGGTCATAGATAATTCCTCTTTTGGAATTGATGGTTTTATCCTTTGTCTGCTGCTCTATGGCTTTAATCTGCAATTCCTCGCCATCTACAAACTGTATCCACGCACAGCGAACAGAAAGGGCTGCAAGCAACACAAAAAATATTAAAAGTATGCCAAAAGTACGCCTTTTTATTTTTAAATTCAAGCCTTTCATTATTGCCCGCGTCCCCTTTCATTTTATTTTTTTACAAAAAATCCTATATTTACCTTTTTCCCCTTTCGGGCAAAAAAGCAGGCTAAGCCTGCTGTAAACCATCTGATATACTTTGATATTTAAATATATTGACAAATCAATTCATATATTCCACTATCTGCTGTGCGCCCTTGCCCATAGCAACCATTGTACCGCCAAAACCTTTTTGGTCATCGCCGGAGCCGATTTCACCATAATTGTTCTGCTCTACATTTACATATACAACCTGATACTTATCAGGATGCTTCATTCCAAGCTCGCCTATGGCTATCTCTTCTATCTTCTTTAAGTCCAGTGACCTTTCAATATCAAGCACTGTCTGATTGTTTGCCTCTGTTAACGCATTGAGCTGAGCCTGCATATCGTTTACTGCAGATGATTTTTCTATAATTACTGCGTTTGTAAACAGTATGCCAAGTGCTACGCCGAACACAGACAAAAGTGCAACCGCCATACGCACACGGCTCAAAAATGCCGCTTTCTTTGACAGTCTTACAACACGTCTGGTTTCAATCTTTTCTTTTACACCGGTGTTATGTATGTTTTCTGTAACGTAATCAAAGTCGTTAATCTTATAAGCAGAAGTTCCGTTATAATAATTCGACAAATGACTCACCTCAAATTTTAAATTTTTTCTATTATCCTTAGTTTGGCACTGGCTGCTCTGCTGTTTATCTGCATCTCTTCAGCACTTGCCACGATTGGTTTCTTATTTATTATCTTGCCCTTGGGCACATTACCGCACACGCAAACCGGAAATTCCTTAGGACAGGTGCAGCCTGATGCGAAAGACGAGAAAACATGTTTTACTATCCTGTCTTCCAGTGAATGGAAGGTTATTATACAAAGTCTGCCGCCACTGTTAAGACAATCAAAAAAATCTGTAACAGCATCCTTTAAATCAGCAAGCTCGCCGTTTACCTCTATACGTATTGCCTGAAAGGTGCGTTTGGCAGGGTGTGAGCCCTTTGCCACGCTCTTGGGCGGAACTGCTTTTTTTACTATATCTGCAAGCTCAAGGGTTGTCGCTACCGGTTTTATCCTGCGTGCCTGCTCAATCATATCGGCTATTTTTCGTCCGTAACGTTCTTCGCCATAGTCAAATATGATTTTTGCAAGCTTATCCTTATCATAGGTGTTGACCACATCAAAGGCGCTCAACTTATCATTACGGTTCATACGCATATCCAGAGGAGCATCCTTCGTATAGCTGAATCCACGTTCTGCATTATCTATCTGGTAAGAAGATATGCCCAAATCTATCAATGCTCCGTCAAGTCCGGCTATGCCGTTTTCGAAGAGTATATTTTTGATATTCTTATAGTTATCGTGAACATATATCACGTTATCACGATTGCCTATACGGCTACTCGCCGCCGCTATGGCTTCTGCGTCACGGTCTATGCCTATAAGCTTTCCGCCTTTAAGATAAGAGCATATTACCGATGAATGTCCGCCTCCGCCCAAAGTGCCGTCAGCATACACACCATCGGGAGTGATATTGAGTCCATCTATACATTCGTTAAGCAATACCGGAACGTGCTTAAACTCTGTCATAAAACTATATCCTCTTCATTAAGAGCATCTGCAACAGCATCAGCATCAAGCTCCTGACGGAAATCGTTCCAGGCATTTGTGGCTGTAATTTCAAGCTTATTGCCGGCACCTGCTATGGTTACCTCATCAACAATACCTGCGAAATCTCTCAAATGCTGCGGTATAAGCACTCTGCCCTGCTTGTCCATCTGGCAGTCAACAGCGCCGGAGATAAAATGTCTGCTGAGCTTTCGTGCATTCTTATTAGCGAGAGACAGCGACATAATCTTTGCAGAGAAAATCTCCCACTGGTCCATAGGAAACACATACAGACTATGGTCAAAGCCCTGGGTTATTACAAACTCGCTGCCCAGCTCTTCTCTGTACTTCATTGGCATAATCACTCTGCCTTTAGGGTCAAGGCTATGGTTATACTGATTATAAAACACTTCTCTCACCACCTTTACATAAAATTCTCCACTTTAACTCCCTGCGGCTCCACTTTAAACCACTTTAACGTAATTTTACATCATATTTTCCGCTTTTGCAATAGTTTTTTTGAAAAATATTACTTAAATATTACGAAAAACCCTATTTTTTTAAAATTTTGTTAAATTTGAACAAAAAGAATTGGTCTTTTTGTGAATTCTCGCCACTTCCAAAAAAGAAAAAAGCAGCCATAGGCTGCTTGTGTTTTATTTGATTTTTATAGGCTTATCTATATTTCAATAAT
>JAZNZL010000184.1:0-3342 GCA_045594925.1 Clostridia bacterium | reverse complement strand
TATAATACTGCAGAAAATTCTGCGAATATACGTCAGTATTATTCTTGAATTTTCCTTGTCCTATATCAAAATTTCTTGTTTTGAAACTCTTCGACCTTAAACGCAGAGAAATTTAGTGCAATTTTAATGCGGAGGACGAAGCCAGGCTGACGCCTTACGAGGACGACAAGTTAAAAGTGTGCAAATTTATCAAGTTTAAGGCATACGGGGTTCAACTTCCGTGTGCTTAAACACAACCCCATCGGTTAAACCGATGGGGTTGATTTTTGTTAATATAAGATTTTATTGCTGAGTTCTGTCTGCAATAACATTTTCAAGTGATGCAAACATCTCTTCAAGTTTTTTTCTGCGTATAACAAATTCACATTTTCCGTTACTGTATACAGCGTAATTTCGGTCATCGTATGCGCAGTATTCGCTTTTCTTAACCGTGCCGTCCTTCATATAAAAAGTGATTGTATATTCAGGTGTGCTATAAGCAGGAGCTTTTGCAAACTCATCTGCCATAAGTGCGATAATCTTCTGATATACTTCTCTTTTAAACTTAGTTTCAAGCACCTGCGTTCCATCAAGCTTATATGTGGCTGTTTCTCCCGTACCATCTATGGTGGCAATATGGGTTTTACCTTTAGCTGTTACCTCAACCTTTTTAACTTCATCTATTTTTTCAAGGTTTATAAACTTATTCACATATATAAACGGATCTGTGTTTATAAAGCTTAAGCTATCACCATTTATAAGGTACACTCTGCCGTTTGTTTTAACATACCTTTGCAAATCAACCTGTTTTCCTACATACAGAGTCTGCGTTGCTCCTGTTTTATCTGTAAGTGTCAACACGGCTTCAGGATTATTTACACCTGACTGTGCATAGCTTTCGCTGCTTTCATCAACAAACTCATTTACAGTAATATATGAAAGCTTTGATATAAGGTTTTTATTAACCTGCTCACTATCGGTACTGCGGTTCATCGGCTGCTTCATATTCCAAACAGCTGTGTCTCCTTTTTCTTCGCAGACAAGCTCCAGATTGAATTTGGATGAGTTCATCCTTACAGAAGCGAGATTTGCCATATCAATATCAATTATATTTGAGTCTTTATATTCATCACATTTTTTATATATGGCATCACCTTTATTGGGATAAAGTGTATAAACAGGTGCAGTATCTGCAAGCTTAAAATAATACTGTCCGGTTACTACATCTCTGTTACCCAGCAAATACGTTTTTGTACTGCCGTCTGCCATAGTGATTTTATATGTGGCAAGGGGATTATCAAAGCCGTATATAGAAAGATTTTCGCCTTTTTCATCTACACACTGCTTTGCATAAACACCTGCAAGCTCACTACACAGATAATCTACAGAAGAATTTTTAAGCTTCACGTCTTCGTTGCCTGCCAGTACCCATTTATCGCCTGAGCGGACAAAGGCAAAGCTCTCATCATCAACGATTAAATCCATCCGCAAAATATTTGCAGTGGTTGTGGTGAAAAGCTCTATACTGGTGCTTTCGGTTGAAATCGGCTTTTTCTCTTCTGTATCCATAAAGCTCAGCCCAACAAAAGCGCCTATCAGCAGCACCACCACAGCAGCCAGTGCAATTATGCTTTTTTTACTTATCATAAATGTCTCCTCTTACTCCAGATTACAAGACCTGCTATAAGGATAGCTATTGGGATTACCAGAATTACTACAACGGAGAGTACAATAGCATTTATAGCCGGAATTGCCAGATGTGTGGGAGATATATCCTTAGGTCTTATGAAAATAGTTTCTCCACCGTCTGTCATATATGAAAGTATATTATAGTAAAAATCTGCGTTACTGAATGATGAAGTGCCAAAGGTTGAGAACAAGCCTGTTCCACCCATTACCATAAGGGCTGGCTTATTATCCACATTATCCTTTGTCAGCATCGCCGCAAGAGTTATGGGGCCATCAATGTCTACATCCTCTTTTTCTGCTGATGAGGTTTTGGTATTCATCTTGGCAAAGGATGTGTTTGAAGATGCCAAAAGCACTGTACTGTCTACGCCGTGAACATCTTCTATCTTAATTCCCCTTGCCATAGGGTATACTATCATACCAAGGTTACCTATAAAGCTTTCGGTGACATCTGTCATCTCAACCTCTGCTATTATATTTGACGGGTAGTTCATATAATTTGATGGATTCTGCTCATACACATAAGCATCTGAATAAACAGACGCACCCCACTCTGCCAGATAGGACTTTAATACAGGTGCAGACTCCATTGAACTATCAAGAATCAGCTGCGCCTTTCCGCCATTATCCAAAAAGGCATCTAAAGCTTCTATTTCCTGTGCATGAAAATCTTTTGTGGGAGATGGAATGATAAGCATATCCACATCCTCAGGAATACCATCAGACAAAATATTAACACTTACAACATCATAGTTCTCTGCATCTAAAACTACAGAATCAAAGGTTTCATAATTGACTTCATCGTGACCCTGCACTATACCGATTTTAGCATCGGCATCTGTTGTTACGTGCATAATAGCAGACGTTATCCTCTGCTCCGCCGCAAGATACTCCAGCTCTCCGGTGCTCTGGTCTACCATAACAATATTATTTACATCTATTATTTTATACTTTGAATCGCACTCAACAATTATTGAATACTCATTTATCTGCTGACCATCCTCAAGATATGATGCCAAAAACTGCGGGTCTGCCACGGTGTCTACCTTAACGTATCTTACCTTGCCTGATTTCTGCTGATATCTTAAAAGTGTTTTATCTATCGCTTCAAGAGTATCGTCCTCTACCTCAGGAATGAGCGAATACAAAGAAACTCTTTTTTCCAGATTATCCAAAACATTTATAGTTTCATCTGAAAGCTCTAAAATCTTGCCAGGTGTAAGGTCGATTGACATATTAACTCTTGCAGAAAGTGCTCCGCACAAAAGGTTAAGCACAATAACAGCTACTATAAAAAGGACAGCTACAGTTGAAAAGGTAAGTGTATATTTTGCTTTTTTAGACATACTCTTACGGGGCTTTTCAGATATTTCTTCGATTGGTGCTTCTTCGACTACTGTTTCCTCGATTACTGCTTCTTCGATTGGTGATTCTTCGATTGCTGTTTCTTCTGCTGCTTCCACAGTCTCGGCAGCCTGTTCCTGCTCCTGCTGTGCTGTTTCATCAGAAGCTTTTGCTTCGTTTATATCGAGCTCGTTATTCTCGTTTTTATCATTAAACATTTATATCACCTCTTTATACGATTATTTAGACCAACGTCTTTTATCTATCTTTGCTATTGTAAGCATTACAAACACTGCAATTATACTCAAGTAATAAACTACAGCCTGAAGA
>JAZNZL010000183.1:0-9925 GCA_045594925.1 Clostridia bacterium | reverse complement strand
ACTCTGCTAGAAATCAACCATATCGCTCTGCTCGAAATTTAAAATTGACTTTTTATTCTTGCTTTGCTATAATTATTCAGTATAAATTTGTTTTTTGAGATTGGAGTTTTTTTATGAGCAAATTTTTTGTGCCTGAAAATTACAAATCTTCTCTTTCTGTTTATGAAACACAGACCGCAATCGGCGAGCTCAGGAGAAATTTTGAATTGAATCTTTGCAAGGCGCTGGATATATGCAGAGTATCTGCTCCTTTATTTGTAGAGAGCACCACAGGTTTTAACGATGACCTTAACGGTGTGGAACGGGCTGTGGAGTTTGATATTCTTGAAACAAAAACAAATGCGCAGATTGTTCACTCTCTTGCAAAATGGAAAAGATACGCTCTTAAAGCTTACGGATTTCCTGTTGGAAAAGGATTATATACTGATATGAACGCCATAAGACGTGACGAGGAAATGGACAACATTCACTCTATATACGTCGACCAGTGGGACTGGGAAAAGGTTATGACTGCAGACCAGCGGAACACTGAATATCTTAAAGACACTGTTAAAAAAATTATTGATGCTGCTTGTGACACTTTAGATTACATAAAATCCCGTTACAGCAACATATCAACCAGCATTTCAAGAAATGTGCAGTTTATAACAACTCAGGAGCTTGAGGATTTATATCCTGACCTTACTCCCAAGGAAAGAGAAAACGCATACGTGAAAGAGCACAAAACCGTTTTTCTTATGCAGATTGGTGATATTTTAAAATCGGGTGCAAAGCACGACGGAAGGGCGCCCGACTACGACGACTGGTCTTTAAACGGCGACATACTTATATGGAACGACGTTCTCCAGTGTGCCTTTGAAATCTCCTCTATGGGCATTAGAGTTGACAAGGCAGCATTAGAGCTTCAGCTGAAAAAAGCCAATGCCGAAAACAGAAAAGAGCTTACATTCCACAAAATGCTTTTAGAAGACAAGCTGCCACTTTCAATAGGCGGCGGTATTGGTCAGTCAAGACTTTGTATGCTGATGCTGGGCAAGGCTCACATCGGAGAAGTTCAGGTTTCGGTATGGGATGAGGAAACTCTTAAAACCGCAAAGGAAAACGGCATAAATATTTTATAATTGGATTAATCTATAAATATTTTACACACATCAAAAAACCTCTGTTCGTTGAACAGAGGTTTTTTAGTTAATTTATGATTATTCTTTTACTGTGCCGTCGGGATTGAACACCGGCAAGGGTGAAAGTGCTATGATATCTTTTCTCTCTATAGCATCGCCCTCGGCAAGCACTGCCATCTTACCTACGATATTACCGCCTGCTTGCTCTACAAGCTTTGTGAGTGCCGCGATTGACTCGCCTGTGCTGATAACATCGTCTACTATAAGAACGCGCTTACCCTTAAGTGCTTCAACATCGCCTCCGCCGATACACAGCATCTGCTGACTTAAAGTGGTAATGGAGTTTACTGATACATACAGAACATCGCGCATATACACCTTAGGTCCTTTTCGTGCTACAACATAGTTTTTAGCACCTGACTGACGTGCCATCTCATAAAGAAGCGGTATACCCTTGGATTCTGCTGTTATCATAATATCGTGCTCGGGAGCAATCTTCAAAAGCTCTCTTGCGCACGCCTCTGTCACCTCTACATCACCGAACATTACAAATGCCGCAATATAGAGCTGGTCATTTACCTTGCAAAGAGGCAAATCCCTCTTTACGCCGGCTATCTCCATTGTATATACTTTATTTCCCATTTACAAAGACTCCTCTTTAAATCACATTACCAATGTTGCTATATATGCTGCAAAAAGAAGGAATGATATCCACATAATTGCGCTGATATCTTTTGCCTTGCCTGTTACAACCTTAAGGATTACCCAAGATACGATACCAAACATAATACCTGTTGCAATTGAGTATGCAAAGGGCATCATAATTACTGCCAAGAATCCACCGATAACGTCTGCGATATCGCCCTCAAATTCCATATTCTTAATCGCACTCAGCATCAGAATACCTACGTAGAGCATAGCGGGAGTTGTTGCGAATGAAGGAATTGCAAGGAAGATAGGTGCAAACACTATAGCGATGATAAACATTATACCTGTTGTAAGGGCTGTGAGTCCTGTCTTACCGCCTGCAGCAACACCTGCACTGGATTCAACATAGCTTGTTACTGTTGATGTACCAAGGCACGCACCTACTACTGTACCTACTGCGTCTGCCATCAATGCACCGCCGGCTTTGGGAAGTGTGCCGTCTTCTTTAATAAGACCTGCCTTCTGTGTAACACCGATAAGTGTTCCTACTGTATCAAATATATCTGTGTAAAGGAATGTGAATACTATAATTGCAAATGATGCAAAATGTGCCACTACGTATGTAAAAACAAAATTGAACAGCACAGGTGCTGCAAAGTTTGATTTAATTGCATCCCAAGAGAATGAAGGGATAAGGCTTGTATCAAACAATGCTACTCCGCAAGCCCAGCCGATAGCCTGAATAATAATACCTATTACCCAAGTTGCTATAATACCTATCAATATGCCACCGGGAACTTTTTTATACTGAAGTACACCGATTATAAGCAAACCTACTATTGAAAGGATTACGGGCAATGAACTCAAATCACCAAGAGCAACTGTTGTTGCAGGGTCTGCTACGATTACCTTTGAATTCAAAAGTGCGATGATTGTGATAAACAATCCGATACCTGCTGTAATACCAAACTTCAGGTTTGTGGGGATTTTGTTTACCAGCGCTTCTCTAAATTTGAACAGTGAAAGCACTATAAAGATGATACCTTCTACAAATACAGCTGTAAGTGCTACCTGATATGAGCAACCCATAGCGCCGCATACTGTGAATGCAAAGAATGCGTTAAGGCCCATTCCTGACGCCAGTGCTACAGGATAGTTAGCAAAAAATGCCATACAGATTGTAGCGATTGCTGCTGATATTGCTGTAGCCATAAAAATAGCTGCTGGTGATGCTCCGGGAATACCACCAAGGTAACCTGGGTTTACTGCAAGAATATACGCCATTGCCAAGAATGTTGTAATACCTGCAATAATCTCTGTTCTTACATTTGTACCGTGTTCTTTTAACTTAAACAACTTTTCCATTTTACATCCTCCTGTAAAAATTTTAGTACGCTTTTATTATACAATTACTTAGTAAATTTTACAAGTTTTTTTTAAAAATATGTAACTTTTCACAAATAAATTTGACAAACTTGGGAAAATAGCATAAAATAAGCTTGTATGATAAATTACACTATATGATGGGTTGTTTTCTTTTATTATATACAAAATATTGAGAAAGTACAGAGGTGCATCCGATGTCTAAAAAGCAGTATACAAACGAAAGTATTTCTATGCTTAAAGGTGCTGACCGCGTAAGACTCAAGCCTGCCGTTATTTTCGGCTCTGACGGGCTTGAGGGTTGTGAGCACGCTGTTTT
This sequence comes from Clostridia bacterium, assembly GCA_045594925.1. Classification (GTDB taxonomy): domain Bacteria; phylum Bacillota; class Clostridia; order UMGS1810; family UMGS1810; genus SIG455. Next base: position 6,454 of record JAZNZL010000183.1, on the reverse strand, counting down.
TGAAATACTTTCAAACTCTATTGACGAAGCAAGAGAAGGCTTTGGCAGCGTTATTGAGGTTAAAAGATTCTTAGACAAGTCAATTGAAGTTACCGACCGTGGACGCGGTATTCCAGTGGATTTCAACCCTGTCGAAAACAGATACAACTGGGAGCTGGTTTTCTGCGAGCTGTATGCCGGCGGCAAATACAACAACAACTCCGGTGCTAACTACGAGTACAGTCTGGGTCTTAACGGTCTGGGCGCCTGTGCTACTCAGTATGCTTCCGAATATATGGATGTTACTGTTTATCGTGATGACCACAAGTACGAGCTGCACTTTGAAAAGGGCGAGAACATCGGCGGTCTTAAAAAAGAAAAATACAACTACAAGCACACTATGACACGAATCAAGTGGCGTCCGGACTTGGATGTCTTTACCGACATAAACATAAGTGCTGAATATTTTGAAAACATAATCAAAAAGCAGGCTATTGTAAACAAGGGGCTGCTTTTCAAATTCAAAAACGAAATTGAACCGGGAAGATTTGAAGAAAAGGAATTCATTTACGAAAATGGTATAGTTGACTATGTTAAAGAAACCGGCGGAGAGGTTGCGCTTACAGACGTTAAATACTGCGAAGCAGAGCGCAGAGGCCGTGACAGAGAGGACAAGCCCGAGTACAAGGTTAAGATGTCTTTTGCATTCTGCTTCTCAAACAAGGCTAATCTTTTGGAATACTACCACAACTCAAGCTTCTTAGAGCACGGCGGCTCTCCCGACAAGGCTGTATCTAATGCTTTTGTATACGCCATCGACCAGTACATCAAGCAGAACAACAAATATACAAAAAACGAAGGCAAGATAAGCTTTAACGACGTTAAGGACTGTCTTATTCTTGTTTCAAACTCATTCTCAACCGAAACAAGCTATGAAAACCAGACCAAAAAAGCTATAACAAACAAATTCATTGCTGATGCTATGATTGAGTTTTTACGTCACGAGTTAGAGCTTTATTTTATAGAAAACAAAGTTGAAGCTGACAAAATTGCCGACCAGGTGCTTATAAACAAGCGAAGCCGCGAGCACGCAGAAAAAGCAAGAGTCAATATTGCAAAAAAGCTCAGCGGCAACATAGACGTTACCAACCGTGTGCAAAAATTTGTGGACTGCAGAACAAAAGACGTTTCAAAAAGAGAGGTCTACATTGTGGAGGGTGACTCTGCGTTAGGCTCCTGTAAGCTTGGCCGTGACAGTGAGTTTCAGGCAATTATGCCGGTAAGAGGTAAAATACTCAACTGTCTTAAAGCTGACTACGACAAGATTTTTAAAAGCGATATTATAGTGGATTTACTCAAAGTTCTTGGCTGCGGCGTGGAGATTTCTTCAAAGCACAACAAAAACATTTCCAATTTTGATATGAACAATCTGCGTTGGGACAAAATCATTATATGTACGGATGCCGACGTTGACGGATTCCAGATTCGCACGCTTATCCTTACGATGCTATACAGGCTGGTGCCTACGCTTATAGAAGAAGGCAAGGTTTACATCGCTGAATCTCCGCTTTTTGAAATTACCTACAAAGACGGTGTGAGATTTGCCTACAATGAAAAAGACAAGGCTGACATTTTAGCTACTTTTGGCAACAAATGCTCTATTCAGCGGTCAAAAGGTTTAGGCGAAAACGAGCCTGAAATGATGTGGCAAACCACTATGAATCCTGAGACGCGACGTCTTATCAAGGTTGTAAGCGAAGAAGCTGAAGCTACATCAAGAATGTTTGACATTCTCCTTGGCGATGACCTTTCATCCAGAAAAGAATACATCGCAGAAAACGGCTACAAGTATCTTGAAATGCTTGACATCAGCTGATTTAGAGAAAGGAGTGAATTGAATTGAGTATTGACCAGAAAATAACCAGCACTCTTACTGAAAACTATATGCCTTATGCTATGAGTGTTATTATATCTCGTGCCATCCCCGAAATTGACGGGTTTAAGCCTTCTCACAGAAAGCTTTTATACACTATGTATAAAATGAATCTTCTGACCGGCAACAAAATGAAATCTGCCAACGTGGTGGGAAGAACTATGCAGTTAAACCCTCACGGCGACGGCGCCATATATGAAACTATGGTTCGTCTTACAAGAGGTAACGATGCGCTTTTGCATCCTTTTGTGGATTCAAAGGGTAACTTTGCAAAGCACTATTCACGCGATATGGCTTATGCTGCGTCACGTTACACCGAGGTTAAGCTTGACGAGTTTGCAAAAGAAATATTTAAAGACATTGACAAAAACACCGTTGACTTTACCGACAACTACGATGGCACTATGAAAGAGCCGGTGCTTTTACCGGTTACTTTCCCTAACATACTGGTAAACCCTAATCAGGGTATTGCTGTAGGTATGGCAAGCTGTATATGTTCATTCAATCTTAAAGAAGTATGCGACACCACAATTGCGTATCTTAAAAACGAAAAATGCGATATTATGAAAACGCTGCTGGCTCCGGATTTCACAACAGGCGGAAGCCTTATTTACAACGAAGCCGCACTTAAATCAATTTACGAAACCGGAAAGGGAAGCTTCCGCGTACGCAGCAAGTACAGAGTAGACAAGAAAAACAGCTGTATTGAAATTTACGAGATTCCATACAGCACCACTTCGGAAGCTATTATTGACAAAATAATAGAGCTTATAAAAGCAGGCAAGGTAAAAGAAATTACCGACCTGCGTGACGAAACAGACCTGAACGGACTTAAAATTACTTTAGACGTTAAAAAGAGCACCGACTGCGAAAAGCTTATGTCAAAGCTTTTTAAAATGACGCCTTTGGAAGACTCTTTCAGCTGCAATTTCAACGTGCTTATAGGTCAATCCCCTAAGGTTATGGGCGTACGTGAAATCCTTTCCAACTGGGTGGATTTCCGTATGGGCTGCATAAGACGGAAGGTTAAGTTTGACCTTAACAAGCTCACTCACAAGCTACATCTGCTTGAGGGTTTACAAAAGATTCTTTTAGATATTGACAAAGCAGTTAAAATCATCCGCGAAACTGAAAAAGAAGCTGATGTTATACCAAACCTTATGTCTGGCTTTGGCATTGACGAAATTCAGGCGGATTTTGTGGCTGAAATCAAGTTGAGGAACATCAACAAAGAGTACATCCTCAAACGCACTGCCGAAATTGAGGATTTGGAAAAAGAGCTGGACCACTTAAGCTTTGTTTTAGGTGACGACAACGAAATACGCAAAATCATCATTTCAGAGCTTAAGGAAATAAGCAAAAAATATGGTGTTGACAGACGCACCGATATAATCTCTGACGATGAAATAGAAGTATTTAAAGAAGAGGAAATGATTGAGGATTACAACCTTAAAATCTTCCTTACAAAAGACGGTTACGTTAAAAAGGTTTCATTTGTATCACTTCGCAGTGCTTCACAGCAGAAGCTTAAGGAAAACGATGTTATAGTCGTTGAGCAGGAAACTACTAACCGTGCTGACCTGATTCTTTTAAGCGACAAGCAGAACGCTTACAAGATAAGGATTAACGACATTCCCGACTGTAAAGCAAGCGACTGGGGGCACTTTGCGGCAAACCTTGTGCAGATGGACAAAGACGAGCACATTGTATATGCAATAGCTACAAACGATTACGAGGGTAATCTGTTCTTTACATTTGAAAACGGCAAGTGTGCAAAGGTCAGCCTTAAAAGCTACGAAACAAAAACAAACCGCAAAAAGCTCATAAACGCATACAGCGACAAATCTCCGCTTATAGATGTTAAATTCTTAAAAGAAGATGCCGAGCTTGTTGCCTACACCGACCTTGACAAAATTCTTATATTCAACACATCGGCTGTTTTAGTGAAAACCACAAAGAACACTCAGGGTGTATCTGTTATGAATATGAAGAAAAAGAGCAAGCTGGTTAAGGTTAAGTATCTTTCCGAGGTTACATTTGAAAACCCAGACTACTACAGAACGAAAAATATCCCCGCTACAGGCTACTACCTAAAGCCTGAAGATTCTGAGGGTGACCAGCTTACATTATTTTAAAAATAAAAATCCCATTCAAATCGAATGGGATTTTTATTTTTCTATCTTCTATCAGTTTTTGGGTGCAAATGTTTTACATTCTGTTTCACAGCTTGTGCAGGCTGACTCGTTTGCTACAACAATCTCCCCTGCACTACAGCAATCGTCTGCTGTGTGATACTTACATTTTTCTGCTACGCATTTGATACCTTTGATTTTATTTTCCATATTTATCACTCCTTTTCATCTGTTATTATGAGCAACAAACAGAATTTTATGCAACAAAAAAACGGAGCTTGGCTCCGTTTTTATTTTGTGCGTAATTCATTATGCAAGCAATTCTTTTGTGGTGTCTTCCAATTTTTTCAAATCTTTTTTTGTAAGGATTTTTGGACGGGCGTTTTCAGTTATGCATTTTTTATCTATTACGCATTTTACTGCGCCCTGCTTTGAAGGAATTTCAAACATCACATCGCCCATAGCATTTTCCATAATGGAACGCAAGCCTCTGGCACCGGTCTGGCGTTCAATCGCCATATCCGCAACCGCCTCAAGCGCATCTGCCTCAAACTCAAGCTCTACATTCTCATAAGAAAACAGCTTTTTATACTGCTTTGTGAGTGCGTTTTTAGGCTCTGTGAGGATTTTTACAAGGGCTTCCTTATCAAGTGATGTCAGTGATACAAGCACTGACAGTCTGCCGATAAACTCAGGTATAAGTCCGAATTTTATCAAATCCTGTGGCTGAAGCTCTTTGAAAATATCTGTACCTGTATTTTCTTTTTTCGTTTTTACATCTGCGCCAAAGCCCATACCCTTTTTACCGATTCTGTTTTCTATTATCTTCTCAAGACCGTCAAAAGCTCCGCCGCATATAAACAAAATATTAGTGGTATCTATCTGTATAAATTCCTGCTGCGGATGCTTTCTCCCGCCCTGTGGCGGAACAGATGCCACAGTACCCTCAAGGATTTTAAGCAGTGCCTGCTGAACACCCTCACCGCTTACATCACGGGTGATTGATGGGTTTTCGGATTTTCTGGTTATTTTATCTATCTCATCAATATATATAATACCTTTTTCAGCACGCTCCACATCATAGTCTGCCGCCTGAATGAGCTTTAAAAGAATGTTTTCCACATCCTCGCCCACATATCCCGCCTCTGTCAGCGATGTGGCATCGGCTATTGCAAAGGGAACATCAAGTATCTTTGCCAGAGTCTGTGCAAGCAGCGTCTTTCCACAACCGGTGGGACCAAGCAACAAAACATTACTTTTCTGTATTTCTACATCGTCATCCTCTGCCGGCATACTTATTCTTTTATAATGATTATACACAGCCACCGCAAGGCTTTTTTTCGCTTTATCCTGACCAATTACATAATCATCAAGTATCTGCTTTATCTCCGCCGGCTTAGGCAGATTATCAAGCTGATATTCTTCCTTCTCCGGCATCATCTGATTAGCTATAATATCATTACAAAGCTCTATACATTCATTACATATATTAACATTCGGTCCTGCAACCATACTATGCACCTGATCCGGTGTTCTGCCGCAAAAGGAACACTTATCTGAATGGGGTTTTTCGTTACTCATCAATACACCTCTATCAATATATGGATTAGCCGTCAGCACAATAGAGCTGACGGCTTACAAATTACATCCTCTTTTCAAGCACCTTATCTATGATTCCGTACTCCAGCGCCTGCTGTGCCGACATAAAGTTATCGCGTTCGGTATCCGCCTGAATCTTCTCAATAGGCTGACCTGTGCGCTCACTCAATATCTTATTGAGCTTCTCTCTGGTAGACACTATATGGTCTGCGTGAATCTTTATATCTGTTGCCTGACCCTGAAGTCCACCCAAAAGCGGCTGATGTATCATTATCTCACTATTAGGCAGAGCAATTCTTTTTCCTTTAGTACCTGCGCAAAGCAAAAACGAACCCATACTTGCAGCAAGCCCGATACATATTGTGGATACATCGCACTTGATATACTGCATTGTGTCGTAAATTGCCATTCCTGAGGTGATTGAACCGCCGGGACTGTTAATATAAAAGTTTATATCCTTATCCGGGTCCTCCGCTTCAAGAAACAGCATCTGCGCTACTACAAGACTTGCAGTAACATCATTAACCTCGTCACTTAAAAATATTATTCTGTCCTTTAAAAGTCTGGAATAAATATCGTAAGAACGCTCCCCCCTTGAAGTCTGTTCAACGACCATTGGTACTAAGCTCATTTATTACTCCTCCTTATTGTCGGCTTCTTTCTTTGTTGTAGTTTTCTTAGCTGTTGTTGTCTTTTTAGCTGTTGTTGTCTTCTTCTCAGCTGTTTCTTTCTTTTCTGCAGGCTCTTTCTTTGTTGTGGTCTTCTTTGCTGTTGTTGTCTTTTTAGCTGCAGTTGTCTTCTTCTCAGCTGT
>JAZNZL010000182.1:0-4256 GCA_045594925.1 Clostridia bacterium | reverse complement strand
GAAGCTATGAAAAAATTCGTGGAGGAAGGATTATATGATGGAATCTAATTTAAAACATATAGCCGAGAGCTTTAAAATCGATGGCGAATATGTAAGTGCTGCTCCTTATGGAGAAGGACATATCAACAGTACATATCTGCTTGTAACTACAACAGAAAAATACATACTCCAGAAGATAAACGCATCAGTGTTTTCCTCACCTGAAGAGGTAATGGAAAATGTTGTTCTTGTAACAGAACATTTAAAAAATCAGATTGCAATGAACGGCGGCGATGTGCACCGTGAATCACTTTCTGTTGTTCGCACTAAGGATGATATGCCATATTTGCGTACAGAAGAGGGTGACTATTACCGTATATATATTTTCATAGATAATGCTGTAAGCTATCAGGTAGTAGAGAAGCCGGAAGATTTTTATAATGCGGCAGCTGCATTTGGTAAATTCCAGAATATGCTGTCAGATTTTGAGGCAGATAAGCTTAATGAAACCATAAAGAATTTCCATAACACAGTTTCAAGATATAAGGATTTTGAGCAGGCAGTAGCTAATAATAAAAGCGGTAAAGCTGATAGTGTTAAGGACGAAATAGACTTTGCTCTTGCAAGGAAAAAATATGCGTCTTTGATAGTAGATGGCATAGCAGAAGGCAGAATACCTTTAAGAGTTACACATAACGATACAAAGCTTAATAATGTTATGATAGATAACGAAACAGGAAAAGGTGTATGCGTAATCGACTTAGATACTGTAATGCCCGGCTCATTGCTTTATGATTTTGGCGATTCCATTCGTTTTGGCACGAACCCTGCATCGGAAGATGAAAAGGATTTGTCAAAGGTATATTGTGACCTTAATCTTTTTGAAAAATATGTTGATGGCTTTTTGAGTGAGCTTGGCGATAGAATCACAAAAGAAGAAGTAGAACTTTTGCCAATGTCCGCAATTATTATGACTCTTGAGTGCGGTATAAGATTTTTGGGTGACCACTTAGACGGTGATGTATACTTTAGAATACATAGAGAAAACCATAATTTAGACCGCGCCCGCACACAGTTTAAGATGGTGGCGGATATGGAACAGAAGCTTGATGAAATGAAAGCGATTGTTGCAAAATACGTAAAATAAAGTCTTAAATCCCGGCAGAGAGTACAAACTTTTTGCCGGGATAAAAATTTTTTAAAAAAAGTCTTGAAATTTAAAAAATAATGTAGTACAATATCATAGTAAGTTTCGCCGATGTGATGGAATTGGCAGACGTAGCGGACTCAAAATCCGCCGGTAGCGATACCGTGCCGGTTCGACTCCGGCCATCGGCATAGAAAAACGACTTGTATTATGCAAGTCGTTTTTTGTTGCTTAAATGTAAAACAGATAAATTTTCTGATTGAATTTGTAAACAATGTATGATATACTTATAACACTATAAGTAAAATGGAGGAGTCTGTGTGAGAAAGTTGCACATAAGAGTAAAGGAAACCGTTTTTTCGGTGCCCAGAATATTTGTAGATAAGTATATGCCTGAAGCGGATGAAAAATCAGTAAAAGTATATCTTTATTTGCTGTGCCATTTAAACGATGGAGATGTTTCTGTGGAAACAATTTCAGAGCATCTTGGGTTTAGCGAAAAAGAGATTTCCGGTGCTTTAAAGTACTGGAATGATAAAGGTATCCTCAAATTCAGCGAGGGCGCAGCTTGGGGTACAGTAGAATTTGTTCCGGCGGATGATATTGCAGATATATCCGTTGCTTTACCTGATGGAACGCAGCGGCCTGAAGCTTCTGTGTCTTTAGACGCTCCTCCGAAATATCTTGTCAAGGATATAAATTCTGTTCTTAAAAATGATAAAGACGTACGTGATATGTTTTTGCTTGCGGAGCAGCTTGTGGGCAATTCTCTTACACATAATGATATGAAGATACTTTATTCCTTTCACGATTGGCTAAAATTCCCCACAGATGTAATATTGCTATTGCTTGAGCACTGTACGTCCATAAAGAAATCGGATTTCAGGTATATAGAAAAAGTAGCGCTCACCTGGGCAGATAACGGCATTGATACTTTTGAAAAAGCTAATGTTTACATAAAGAGCCAAAGTAAGCTGGTACGTATGCAGAAGAAGATAAAAAGAATTGTTCAGATAACAGACCGTGAGCTGACAGAAAAAGAAACAGAGTTTGTGCGTAGCTGGATAGAAGACTGTAAATATACCGAATCAAATATAAAGGAAGCTTATGAAATTACCGTAATGAATACAGGTAAAATGAATTTTAAGTATATGGATGCAGTTCTTAAAAATCTCGGTAAGGATGTAAAAGACGCCCCTGTTAAGGGTAAGCGGAAAACGGGGTTTGATAATTATACCGGTGACGAAAAAATAAGTGAATTTGAGAAGAAAATGATAGCCCGTAGAATGAAAACGGCTAATCAGTAAAAAAAGAGAGGAAAGATGGCTGTGGTAAATAGCAGTGTTGTAGAAAAATATATAAGCAGTGAATATGCCTCAATCAGTCAAAGGCGTAAGGAGCTTCTTGAGGAACGTCAAAGCACCATATATGCCCTTATTCCTGAGATAGAGGAGATAGACAGAGCCATCTCCACAGTGGGTATACGGTTTTCGGCGGATATAGTAAATGGGAAAACAACCGTTGCAGAGCTTTCGGATAAAATATCAAAAGAGCTTGACTCTCTCAAGCAAAAGCGAGCAGAGATACTCAAATCCCATAATATGACGGAAGATGTTTTTAATGTTCCTTATGAGTGTGCAGAATGTAAAGATACCGGCGAGTTGGACGGTGAAAAGTGCATTTGTTATAAGCAAAAAGTAAAAAAGTTTATGATAGATGCAGCAAGCCGTATATCAAATATTCCCGTAGACATTGAAAACTGTAGCTTCCGAAAAGCTGATTTTTCATTTTATAGTAAAGATCTTGACCCCACGATAGGTGTTTCACCATACGATAACGCCCGTAATATTTACAGAACTTGCCTTAACTTCTGTAAAAACTTTGGTAATAAATTTGAAAATTTATATATATACGGACCGGCGGGGGTTGGTAAAACTCATCTTACATCCTGTATGGTAGCGGAGCTTTTAAATAGCGGCTATGCAGTAATATACCAGACCGCCTATAAGCTTTTCAGCTTTTTGGAAGATTTAAGATTTAAGCGTTTTGACTCAGATGATTTGGAAATGCTGAAAAAAGCGGTGTATGACTGTGACCTTTTGATAATTGATGATTTTGGCACAGAGTTTATCACCACATATACTCAGGCAGTGCTTTTTGACCTTCTTAACACCCGATTGCTTGAAAAGAAGCCTACCATAATCAATTCAAACCTCAATATGTATGATGTAAAATCAGCCTATACAGACAGAATTTCATCACGTATAATGGGTGAGTTTACACTTTTGCGTTTTGTGGGCGAGGATATACGCCTTCTTAAAAAAGAACGGGATGGATAATGGAAAGGTTTAAAAAGGGATAATATATGTTAATAGCAGATAAATGGAAAGATTATATATTGCTTGATGCAGCAGATGGTGAAAAGACAGAGTTTTGGGGTAGCATAAAGCTAAGACGCCCTGACCCTCAGGCTATATGGCAAAACCGCAGCGACGAAAAAAGCTGGAAGGATTTGCACGCCCACTATCATAGGAGCGCGTCAGGAGGGGGCAGCTGGGAGTATTTTAAAAAAGTTCCCGAGAGCTGGCAGATAAAATACGAAAATCTTACGTTTAATATAAAGCCTATGGGCTTTAAGCATACGGGGCTTTTTCCTGAACAGGCGGTTAACTGGGATTTTATAATCCGTAATATAAAAAAGCAAAACAGACCGATAAACGTACTTAATCTTTTTGCATATACAGGCGGCGCCACTGTTGCGGCTGCGTATGCGGGAGCAAAGGTTGTCCACGTTGATGCGTCAAAGGGAATGGTTTCCTGGGCAAAGGAAAATGCGGCGGCATCGCATCTTGCAGATGCTCCAGTAAGATATATAGTAGACGATGTTATAAAATTTGTAGAGCGTGAGAAACGCAGAGGAAATAAATACGATTGTATCATTATGGACCCGCCGTCATACGGCAGAGGCCCGGGCGGTGAAGTGTGGAAGCTTGAAAACGAGGTTTACGGCTTTGTTGAACTTTGCTCACAGCTTCTGAGCGAGGAATCGCTGATGGTGCTTATAAATTCATACACAACGGGGCTTTCACCGAGCGTTATGGAATATATTCTCGGCGAAACCGTGCAGAAG
>JAZNZL010000181.1:0-5680 GCA_045594925.1 Clostridia bacterium | reverse complement strand
TCGCAATATTCGTCTTTATCCTCTCTGCTGTGCATACGTGCAGTTACCTGCATATTTTCAAAAACACAATCTTCAAAAACCGGTGCGGTGGGTGCGCCCTCACCATCATCGTTATAGCCAACCGAATGCATCAGAATCCTGCACACTTTACAGTGGCTGACCTTAACATTGCGTACATATCCGCCTCTCTTTTTTGTGCCTTTAATCTCAATTCCGTATACAGAATTGCCCATATCACAATTCCATACGCGCACATCATTAACTCCGCCTGACATTTCGCTTCCGATTGTTATTCCGTGTCCAAAATGGCTTACGCAGTCAAACACTCTGATATGCTCACAGGGTTTGTTAATTATATTTCCCTCCGGATTTTTTCCTGATTTAATTGCAACGGCATCATCGCCCGTGAAAAACTCACTTCCAAAAAGCGTACAGTTTGTAGATGAATCCGGATCCCATCCATCGCCATTCCACACACCTTGTGAACGGAATGTACAATCGTATGTAGTGATGTTATCAGAATAAATCATATGCACATTCCAGCTTGCACCGTTCATAATTGTTATTCCTGTGATTATTATGTCTTTAGCACAGCTTACATTTATAAGTCGCGGTCTGGCTCTGCCCGGAATTGTCTGAGGCAGCTCACATTCTTCTATCTTATTACCCAGCGACTGAAGGTAATCTTTCATAAGAACAGTTTCAACGTCCACAACATTCTGCGCAAGGGTTTTTCCGCCGCCGCAGACTGTACCTTTACCAGAAATTTTGACATTCGAACAGGTAAATCCTTTTTCTCTGTCAAGTTCTCCGATGTTAATAAGTCCGGCATAGCACATCATTTCGTGGCCCTCAAAACGACTCTTAATTTTAGGCTCATAATCCTTTACCTGACAAGTGCCGTGCAAAATAGCGCCTTCGTCTATATACAGCTCCATATCAGAGTGCAAATACAACGAACCTGTCATATATTCTCCAGCAGGCACATAAACACACTGGTTTTCTTTACAATCATTTATAGCTGCCTGGATTTTTGCTGTATTAAGTGTTTTACCATCACCGACTGCATTATACGGAGGTTTGGTGATATCAAGCTTTTCTTTATCAATATCAGTGCAAAAGACAGCCTCACCGATTTTACAGGTAGTATTTCCGGTCATATATACAGAAAAGTTATACTGCTTATTGGGTTCAAGCTTATCAACCTTAAAATGGCACTTTTCCGTTTCAGCCACTGTCTCACCATCTACAGAAACAACGTATTTATTACCGCTCTCATAATTTTCGGGCAAATCCCAATATACTACTACATCATTAGCTGAGCATATACTTTTTATCATAGCAAATCATTCCTTTTATCTATTCAGTTTATAACCATTTCAATTATATGGGGTAAATGTCGATTTGTCAATATCTGCGATTTTTTAAAACGCTATATAAATTTTTCTTGCTTTAATTGTAAATGTGTGTATAATAAATATTGATAACATTAAATTTGTTTGAGGTGACATTATGAAAAGCACAAAAAAGATTGTATATGCTTCTATGCTTGCTGCGTTAGTTTGCGTAGCGACTATGATTATAAAAATTCCATCGCCATTTAAAGGATACATAAATCTCGGAGATTGTATAGTTTTGCTTTGCGGCTGGTTATTATCGCCTGTTTACGGATTTCTTTCTGCGGGAATTGGCTCTGCTCTTGCGGATATTTTTTCGGGATACGTTATATATGCACTCCCTACGTTTATAATTAAAGGTGTTATGGCAGTTACCTCTTATTATGTATTCAAAGGTCTTAAAAATCGCCTCAGTCACTCCTTGTCAAGGCTTATAAGCGGATTTTCAGCAGAGTTAATTATGGTGATTGGTTATTTTGTTTTTGAAGGCGTTTTATATGGATTTATCCCATCCTCTGCAAACATACTTGCTAATCTGTTTCAAGGAATTGTTGGTCTGATATTAGGTATTATACTTATCAGGATATTTGAAAAAAGCAACATCAGTTTTTAAAAATTTAACTATATGAAACGGCACAGATGGTAATTGCTTCTGTGCCGTCTTATTTTTTATTCAGTTATTTCTTTTTTATCTTCCCTTTCTTCTCTATAGCGTTTTTCAGCCTTAACAAAATTGATTATAATGATTGCGACAATTGGGCCTAAAATCATTCCAAAAACGCCTATGAGTTTAAGACCTACATACACTGAAATCAGCGTTATCAGCGGATTAAGACCAATTTGGCTGCTTACAATTTTCGGTTCCGAAAGATGTCTTATCAAGAATGCCGCAGCATATATTATAAGCAACCCTATAGCAAAGAAATATCGTCCTGAAAAGAGTGATATCGCCGCCCAGGGTATCAGTACTGTTCCTGTTCCCAAAACCGGTATCAGGTCAATTATAGCAACCACAAAGGCAATAAAAACAGCTGTATCTACACCAAGTATGGTAAATCCTATAAGCAACACAACAAAAGTAAAGCACATCAGTATCATTTGCGCTCTCATATAGCCGCCAAACGCTCTTATCAAATCATTTTTTACATACACTGCCCTTTCCATAACCGATTTCGGTATAATTCCATCGAAAAAAGCACGCATTTTTTCACGGTCATTACAAATAAAATACGTTGAAAGTATAAGGACTACTGTAAATATAAAAATATTCGGCAATGCCTTAGCAACATTTGTTGCAGCATTTAAAACCGCTTGCGTGGCAGGTTCTAAAATGGTATATACATTGTTACGGAAATTATCTGTAATCATTACCACGAATTCTCTTAAGGATTCAGGCAAGGCATAATAAAAATCAGTTAGCTTGGTTATCCACTGAGGCAGCTGAAAATCGCCTTCTATAATTGCCGGAATCACATACGAAAATCTTTGCAGTTCATATACGCCTTGATAAAAAATAGTAAACAGCAAAAGTCCCAGTAACCCTATGAAAACGAGCATTACCAGAACAATAGCAAGCTTTCTCGGAAATTTAGCCTTTTTCTCAAGAAAATCAGATACCGGTGCAATAAGTCGTGAAATCAAATATGCTACTATAAACGGTAATGTATATCCTATGAGTCTGGGCACAAGAAAATATGCAGTTGCTGCAATAATTATGATACACACCAGCTTAAGTAACAATTTACCCGGGTCTTTTGAAAAAATATCCATTTACATCGCCTCTGTTTTCAGTTTACACTTTTAAACCAGTTTTTGCAATCTATAATTTCTTTTTCAGTTACAATATAATCCATCGGTACATCAAATTTGTCACTTTCTATATTTTGGCAAACCTGATATTGATAGCAATATCCAATTTTAATTACTGATAAATCTTTTAAAAATCTATCATAACAACCTCTGCCAAAGCCTACTCTGGCTCCTTTTTTATCAAATGCAATTCCGGGGACAATTACCACATCAATCTTTTCAGCATCAGCTTTTTTGGCGTTTTTAGGAACGAAAACCGAAAACGCACCTTTTTCAAACTCAGTTTTTTCAGTAACGACATATGGTGAAATCACACCACTTGCGCCATCTGTTACAGGATAAACAATTTTTTTGCCATCAGATAATGCATAGTTAAAAATATCTTTAGTATCTGTTTCATTACCCAACGGCATATAAAGCATTATACATTCACTGTTTTTATACATAGTGCTTGACAAAAACAGTTTTGCTGCACTGCTGCTTTTTTGGTGCACGTCATTTTTCTCCATCGCACCGCGCTTTTGCTTATTTATTTGCCGTATTTTATTTTTCATACATTTATTCCCTTACCGCATTCTCAAGCAGTTGTGAAAGTTTTTCTTTATCAAAATCATATACGCTGTCGCAAAAATGGCAAGTAAGCTGTGCTTTGCCATCTTCTTCAATAATTTTTCTTATTTCCTTTTTACCTAAAGAAATAATAGCTCGCTCTACCCTTTCGCGGGAACAATCGCACTTATAAAAAACTTCTGTTTTTTCTGTTATTTCATATTGGAAACCATCCAAAATCATTTCAAGCATATCTTCGGGAGTTTTACCTTCACTCATAAGATTAGTTACTGACTTGATCTTAGACAGGTTATTCTCAAGCTTATCAATATCGCCATCAGTAGCTTCCGGCATTACCTGAACTATAAAACCGCCTGAGCACTTAACTGACAAATCCACATCCACAAGAACCCCCACACCAACAGACGAAGGCGTTTGTTCGGATATAGCGAAATGTGATGTTAAATCATCACCTATCTCGCCACTAACCAGAGGAACTTTTCCAATATAAGGTTCTTTCAATCCAAAATCACGTATAACAGTTAAATATCCATCTCTGCCCACGGCTTCTCCAACATTGAGCTTACCTGCATCGTTATTAGGAAGGTCCACAAGAGGATTATCAACATAGCCTTTTACATTTCCCTCAAAGTCAGACACAGCCATAACTCTGCCAAGTGGACCATTACCGGTAAGCTGAAGGGTGATTGTATCGCCTTTTGATTTAAGCATTGTACCCATCATTGATGCAGCGGTCAAAAGCCTACCCAGAGCTGCTGATGCTATGGGATATGTTTTATGCATATTATGTGCTTCATTTACAAGACAAGTAGTATCTGCTGCAAATGCACGCAGGCATCCGTCTGCAGTTACTGCTCTGATGATATAATCCTTATTCATTATAATCTCCTTTGTTAAAATATGGCGGAGGCTTTCCCCTCCGCCATACGCTATACATAATTACTCAACCTCTGTAATGGTTACGGAGTTTATATCAATCTCGCGTACCTTTGGAGCCTTTCTGTGTTCAAAGTACTTTGTTGCAACCTGGTCAAACAAAGCATAGGATAAAACATCTTCTTCCTGCTCCAAATATTCTTTGCACTGTTCCCTCAATTTATCAAGTTCAGGTTCAATTTTATCAGCAGGACGATATGTTATAGGCTCTTCATCACCAATAATCTTCTTCCTGAAATCATCAGAAATCGGAACAGGTGTTCTGCCGTATTCACCACGCACAATACCCTTAGTTTCTTTTGATACCATTTTATATCTTTCGCCCATCAAAACATTAAGAACTGCCTGAGTTCCTACAATCTGGCTTGTGGGTGTAACCAGTGGCAGCCATCCAAGGTCTTCACGAACTCTCGGAATCTCCTTGAGAACCTCTTCAAATTTATCTTCTGCGTTCTGCTGTTTCAGCTGTGATACTAGGTTTGAAAGCATTCCACCCGGAACCTGATACTTAAGAGTGTTAATATCAACACCAAGTACTTTAGTGCTCATAAGACCGCTTTCAAGAGATTTTTCTCTTATGGGTTTGAAATAATCTGCAATCTCTGTGAGCACATCAATATCAATGCCTGTGTCATACTCGGTACCTTCTAAGGTTTTTACCAAAGGCTCCGTTGCAGGCTGGCTTGTGCCCATCGCCAATGGTGACATTGCGCAGTCAACCACATCCACACCTGCTTCGATTGCTTTAAGATATGTCATAGAAGCCACACCACTTGTATAGTGAGTGTGAAGCTGTATCGGTATTTTAACAGCACTTTTAAGCTCTTTAACGAGTTTCTCTGCTTCATATGGAATAAGCAAGCCCGCCATATCTTTAATACAGATTGAATCGGCTCCGCAATTTTCATATTCCTTCGCAAGCTCAACAAAGAAAGGTATGTTATGAACAGGACTGATTGTATACGAAA
>JAZNZL010000180.1:0-3551 GCA_045594925.1 Clostridia bacterium | reverse complement strand
GTGATGCGTAGTATGTGTACTCTGCATTGGCAACTGCCGGCTCTTCGGAGAGCATATAGTTTATAAAAATCTCCGCAAGCTCTTTATTTTGACAGCTCTTGGGTATACACATAGCATCCACATAGAAATTGGTGCGTTCCGGATAATAGAACTTAAGGTCTACATCCTCTGCCTGCGCGTCCTTCATTGTGAAGTAGTCCCCCGCATAGTATGCGCCTATTGCTGCTTCTCCGGATTCCATCATATTATAAATCTCATCCATTACAAAGCTGTAAACAAGGGGTCTTTGCTTCATAAGCTCCTCATACGCACTGTCCCACACCGCTTTATCTTCAGTGTTTACATCAAGCCCCAGCTTATACATCGCCATTCCAAATGCATCTCTTGTATTATTGAATTGCAGAATTTTATCATCATATTTTTCGTTCCACAAAAGATTCCAGCCATCAGCATCAGCGGGGTCAACCTGATTGGCATTATAAATAACGCCTATAATGCCATAGGCATAGGGAACTGTATAGGCACCATCTTTGTCATAGTACAGTGACTTAAAGTCCTCGTCTATATATTTATAGTTGGGGATATTATCAAAATTCAGCGGAAGAAGCATATCCTCTGCTTTCATTCTGGCTATCATATAATCTGATGGAATTACCACATCGTAACTCACCGCACCACTGGAAAGCTTACTATACATATCCTCATTTGATGCAAAGGTGGTATAGTTAACCTTTACCTTTGTTCCGTATGTTTCCAAATACCATTTCTCAAACTCACGGACAGTATCAAAGCTCCCCTCACTGCCGTCGGATATATATTCTCCCCAGTTATACACATTCAATGTGAGAGTATCCCCACCGCAGCCGGTAAGGCAAAGTGTTCCCGCTGCAACAAGTACAGCCATTACAACTGCTAAAATTCTTTTTTTCATTTTATCCTCCGTTTTTTAGCCTTGTTTAATCTAAATATATCTTTTTATTTCTTTTTAGCTCACGCAGTTTTTTACTGTCTTCATTATCTATAAGGTTATTGATAAGCAACAAAGTAAGCGTTACGAAAAATATAATTGTTGCCAGTGCATACATTTTAGGTGTTACGGTTTTTTTAGTCATTCCGTATATACGTATGGGAAGTGTCTGGAAATCATTTCCCGACGTGAAATAGCTTATAACAAAATCGTCAAGTGACAATGTAAACGCCATTATAGCACCGGTTATTATTCCTGGCATTATTTCAGGCAGCACCACCTTGAAAAACGCCCGCAACGGTGTGCAGCCAAGGTCCTGTGCTGCTTCCATTAAAGATGAGTCCATCTGCTGAAGCTTTGGCAGCACCTGAAATATTACATAAGGCAGGCAGAAGGTTATATGAGCTACCAGGATTGTCCAGAAATTAAGGCTTGTTGCCGCACCGAAAAGCTGACCTACAAACACAAACACCAGCATCATAGAAATACCGGTGATAATATCCGGATTCACCATGGGTATATTTGTTACCGTGTTAAACAGCATCTTATACCAGTTTCTGCGCACGCGGTATATACCAAATGCCGCAGCTGTGCCCATTACGGTTGATACTACAGTAGCGCACAATGCAAGTATAACCGTGTTTTTTACAGATTCCAGTGTATTACTGTCATTAAAAAGCTCCTTATACCATTTAAAGGAAAATGAAGAAAATACCGAAAGGCTTTTTGATTCGTTAAACGAAAACACAAGCAATATGACTATCGGCGCAAACAAAAAGGCAAATACAATTCCTGTATATATCTTTGACGAAAGCTTCATATCACTCACCTCCGTAAACGAATTTTGACGTAAGGTATTTCAAAAGTCCCATACAGGCAAGCAATATAACCATAAGTATAAATGCTATTGCCGCAGCAAAGTGCAGATTATTTGCTATATACTGGCCCTCTATTGCATCGCCTATAAGAAAAAATTTACCATTACCAAGCTTTTGCGAAATATAGAAGGTGCTGATTGATGGAATTAGAACCATAGTTATACCCGACACCACTCCGGGAAGGCTCAACGGGAACACCACCCGTTTAAGCACGCCAAAGCCGTTACAGCCCAAATCACGGGCAGCCTCTAAAAGCTTTAAGTCCATTTTTGCCATTATTGAATATATGGGCAGAATCATATAAGGAAAGTAATCATACACCATTCCGATTATTACAGCCGTTTCCGTTCCTATTATACGCACCGGAGAAGCGCCTATCAAAGACAGAAATCCGTTAAGTATTCCCGTATCCTGTAATATGGTCATCCAGGCATAAGTGCGGATAAGAAAATTCATCCACATAGGAATCATAACAAGGGTTACAAGGGTTTTCTGTGTACTTGCCTTTGCTCTTGCCATAATATATGCCATGGGATATCCCATAAGCAAGCATATAACAGTAGAGATTATAGCAAGCTTTAAAGAACGCATAAAAATCACCAGATACGTACGCACCTCTGAAACTGCGCCGTTATCTCCTTTAAGCTCACTTGTGGCTGTAAAAAATCTGGTGATGTTTTCTGTGGTAAAGCGGAAATTATCATCTGTAAATGCATAGTATGCCACAAATATCAGCGGTACTACTATGAATATCAATGACCAGACAGAATAAGGCATCAGCGAAAGATTCGCTCCGTGTTTTCTCTGTCTTGGCTCGGCTTTTGTCATATTACTCCTCACCTCCGGCCTCTGAAAGCTCGTCAAGCTCATTGGAATATGAAGAATAATCGCCGAACATTCCGGAATATTCGGATTTTTTCATAATATGGATAGCATCCGGCTCTAAGGAAATACCTATACGTTCTCCCACATTAACTGAATCGGTAGTCTGTATCATCCACTTAAAGCCGCCGATATCTACTATAATCTCATTATGCACGCCCATAAAGGTTGTCTGTGTAACAACGCCCTTTATCATACCCTTATCCTCAGGTACAATATCCACGTCTTCAGGACGCACCACAACGTCTACCGGCTCGCCCTTGGCAAAGCCTTTATCAAGGCACTCAAACTCACAGCCGGAAAAGCTTGCCTTATAGTTTTCAAGCATTACACCGTCTATAATATTACTTTCGCCTATAAAATCCGCCACAAAAGCATTCACCGGCTCATTATAAATATCTGCCGGCGTGCCTATCTGCTGAATTCTGCCCTCACTGAGAACTACAATAGTATCTGACATACTAAGGGCTTCCTCCTGATCGTGAGTTACAAACACAAAGGTTATACCGGTGCTCTGCTGTATCTTTTTAAGTTCCTGCTGCATATCCTTACGGAGTTTTAAATCAAGAGCGCCAAGTGGCTCATCAAGCAAAAGAACCTTAGGATGACTTATAAGCGCACGGGCTATAGCTACCCTTTGCTGCTGTCCGCCGGACAGACTGGTGACACTTCTGCCGGCAAAGTTTTCAAGCATTACAAGAGAGAGCATTTCTTTAACTTTTTTATTTATCTCTTCCTTGGGGACTTTCTTCTCCCTCAAAGGAAACGCTACATTTTCAAACACGTTAAGATGCGGAAACAGTGCGTATTTCTGGAAAACGGTA
>JAZNZL010000179.1:0-3748 GCA_045594925.1 Clostridia bacterium | reverse complement strand
CGCACAGGGTAGTAAGCTCCTCAATATGAAGGACCTTCAAATCAATAGCTTTTCTGCCGTCAGCAGCAGTGACAGCGCTTTTCATTAAATCATAGGAATTCATAAATATCTCCTTAAATGAAGGTTATTTTTTACCCCAGTCACTGCCCACTATAACAGTAACGGCAGTTCCGTTGCCTTTGTCGGGGTTTATAGTAAATTGTTTCACGTCGATTGCTTTTGCTATTTTAGCACCGCTGTCGTTATCCTTTTTAGCTATTACAATGGTTTTGGGATAATTCACAGCACTTGCATCGTTGATTTTCTTAACATTAAAGCCGTAGCCTTCAATCTTTTCAACAAGAGCATCAATGTCGGCAGCGCCCTTTGAACCGTCTATAATATCAATATCGGTAAATCTGTTTGCAAATTTGCTTTCAAGAACCAGCCCCTGCGGAATGTCATAATACTTGACGTTTTCGCCTAACAGCTTGTCGCGTATTTCAAGCTCCTGCTTGCTTATTTCCTCGCGGTCAGGTGTAAAGAATTCATCTACCATAGCAGCGGTCTGCGCTCTGTCGTGAATAAAATACCAGGCACCGTACTCGTATCTGTCTTCGCCGGGGAGAGACATAATGTTGATGTTGTCCATTCCGATTTTAAGAGCAGCTGTTGCGTGCTTTAAAATTTCAGCATTGGAGAAATTGGTAGTAACGTTGTCAGTTGCGATATTGACAAGTTTTGGAATTTTAACCACATTTTTAATGCTTAATATCTGGTCAATAGCGGTGTATATAAAATCTCTCTGCATATCAACTCTTGACATACCCAGCAGTGTTTCGATGTCGGTTTCGCTGTTGTCTTTTCTGAAACGTACCAGCTGTTCAGCCTTTTTGCCGTCTAAGGTTTGTAATCCTTTTTTCAGGTTGATGTGTAAATCCTGATAAGGGTCGTCATACTTAAGATCTGCAGGAACATCAAATTCCACACCGCCGATGGCATCAACGAGTTCGCGGAAGCCTTTGATGTTTACCAGTACAAATTTATCTACATTAACGCCTTTTAAAATGTACTGAACTTCTTTAAAAAGCTGGGTTTCCTTATTATATCCGTATGCAGAATTGATTTTTTTATCCAGCTTGTTTATGTCAACATAAGTATCTCTTGGAATCTGTACCATATTGATAGTGTTGTCAATAAGATTCATCTGTGCAAAAATCAGCACGTCAGTTCTGTAGCCGTCTTTGTCAACACCGCATAAAAGGGTGTTTATGTATGCCTTTTCCATAGAGCTGTCAGACAAATTGCCTGTGCCGTCAATAAAGTTTTGCTTAAACCATACTCCGCCTATAATCAAAGCAGAAATAATAGCGAAAATAAGTGTAAAAGCAATAGTCATCCGTATGTAAATTTTTGATTTTCTCGACATTAGAGCTACCTCGCTTTTTGGATATAGAAATTCCTGGTATCAATAGTGTTGGTGTGAAGGAGAGTGCCTTTTTTAAGGACACTTCTTATGGTGTTGTCAAGCTGTATAATGAGAGCTTCGTCAATATCATCAAAGACCTTGTTTCTCACGTCGTCAGCCCAGCCGGATTCTCTCGAGGGCTCAATGCAGTCAGCAATAAATATTATTTTTGTGAGTAAACTCATATCTGGTTTGCCTACAGTGTGATAAAAAACTGCATCAAAGATTTCCTCATCGTCAACACCGTATTCATCTTTTAAAATGTACGCACCTGCAAATGCGTGAAGCAAACCGGTTTCTTTTTTAGTGATGTTGTCAAGCTGTAAGCCGTTTCTCTCACATATATTGTAAAGCTCTGCCACGGGCAGGTTTTTAGCGCAATCGTGAAGTAAACCTGCAATACGCGCCTTTTGCACATCAGCTCCATAATGTGTCGCCAGCTCAACAGCTGAGTTCATAACACAAATGGAGTGGTGAAAACGACGCTGTTCAAGGACAGCTTTTAGTTTTTCAGTCATTTGCTCTATGGTCATTTGTAAACCTCATTATTTGTAAAGATTGTTTTTTAAAATATAGTCATAAACCACCAAAGGAGTCAATTGGCTTATGTCTTTACCCTGTTTAACAGAATTTCTTATAGCCGTTGATTCAATGTCAACAAATGGCATATCAGCCTTTTGTATACGGCATCCTTCGGCAATAAGCCGATTGATTTCAGCATCGGTGTTTCCTGAGCCGGTTCTGTCACACACTATAAACGAGCATATCAATTTAAGCTCCTCTGCGTTTTTCCAGGAAGAAAGATTGAATAAAGAATCAGCACCGATGATAAAGAAAAATTCGTCGTCAGGGTTAAGTGCTTTAAAATGCTTTATCGTGTCAATAGTGTAGTGATACTTGTCATCGCACACTTCGTAATCCGAGAGGTAAAAATCATCGTAACTGTCAATGGCGAGCTTTGTCATATTGAGCCTGTGATGCTTGTCAGCGATAAAGTCGTTAGCTTTGTGAGGAGGCTGACCGTTTGGCAGAAAGCATATTTTGTCAAGCCCGAAATTTTTAAGTACGAACTCTGCCATAGTAAGATGTCCGTAGTGTATAGGATTGAAAGTACCTCCGAGAATACCAATTTTCAAAACCTTATCACCTCAGGATATTATTTAACAAGTACAATCTGCGGATTTTCTTCAGATGGTTTGTATATAATGAATTTTCTGCCGATTACCTGAACCGGGTCAGCACCGGTAAGCTCTGCCATTTCTCCGCAGGCTCCCCTGACTTCTAAAGGACAGTTTTCAAGCACGTGAACCTTCACAAGTTCGTGGGCTTCCAGTGCGTCGTTTATCTGTTTTACCATATTCGGCACAATGCCGGATTTGCCAATCTGGAAAGTAGCGTTTAAAGAATTTGCATATCCCCTGAGTTGTGCGCGCTGTCTGCTGTTTAACATAAGATAAATTCCTTTCAAATTACCTTTTATTATATAATTTTTTGACATAAATGTCAACTATTCTACATACTCAAATTCAAGCTCGTATATTTTAATAAGGTCGCCTTCTCCGGCGCCTTTTTCAATAAGCTCTTTTATGACACCTTTTTTCCGGAGGGCGTTCTGGAAATACTGTAAGGATTCGTTGTCTTCAAAGTTTGTGGAGTTGATAAGACGTTTAAGCCATTCACCCTCGACGATGTAGGTGTCATTTTCTCTGTGCACGGTAAATGGAGCCTCTTCTTCAAAGGTGATAACCGTTTCTTCATCGTCATTCTCTTCGTATAATACCGGAACGGGAATAGAGTCCAAAATACTGCTGACGTAGAGCATCAAATCATTAACGCCCGATTTGGTAGCAGCAGATATTTTAAATAGCTTGTAACCTCTTTTTTCTATTTCATCACAGAAGTCGTTGTACATTTTCTCATCAGTGATGATGTCTGATTTGTTGGCAATTACAATCTGTTGCTTTTGGGCAAGGGTAGGGTTGTAAAGTTCAATTTCTCTGTTTATGCTGTCAAAATCCTCAATAGGATTTCTTCCTTCAATTCCGGAAGCATCTACAACGTGGAGCAAAAGTCGTGTTCGCTCAACGTGCCTTAAAAATTCGTGACCCAAACCGATGCCTTCGTGAGCACCCTCAATAATACCGGGGATGTCTGCAATAACAAAGCTGTTGCCCATGCCCAAATCCACCACGCCGAGATTTGGCTCTAAGGTGGTGAAATGGTAGTTTGCAATTTTCGGTTTTGCGTCGCTTGTAACGGATAAAAGGGTGGATTTACCTACATTGGGAAATCCCACAAGCC
>JAZNZL010000178.1:0-5311 GCA_045594925.1 Clostridia bacterium | reverse complement strand
CATAAATACTGCACCTGACACCAACACAGCTGCGGGCAAAAACCCCTGACTCATCACAGCCAGTACTCCTGTCAGCACAATTATTAAAGCCTTAAATAAAACCCCAGTGTAATGTTTTGCCATAAAAACACCTCAAAACTTAAATCTAACGAAAATAAAAAATAGTAATCCATTTTAGGGTAAATAACATTATAACACTAAATTAAAACATTTACAATAAAAATTTTGCATTATTAAGGAAAAAACTTTTTAACTGCCTGAGGAAAAAATTGCTGAATAAATTACTGTGATACGCAGAAATTATTAACGGAAAAAACAAACAATGGAGGCAGATAAATGATATGGTCGGTTTTGACGGGAGTGCAGATATTTTTTTCGATAATAACCGGAGTATATTTTCTTACGCTTCTCCGCTCCCAAAGAGGTAATAAGGCGTCTTTGGCGGCGGATTCGAAAGAAGAACTTGCAAAACTGAAAAAGATGGAGCTTATAAAGCTGACAGAGCCGCTTTGCGAGAAGACCCGTCCTGTAACGGTAGGAGATATAGTAGGACAGGAGCAGGGTATAAAAGCCTTAAAGGCGGCGCTTTGCGGACCTAATCCCCAGCACGTTATAATATACGGACCTCCCGGAGTAGGTAAAACCGCCGCCGCGAGAATAATACTGCAGTGCGCGGCGGAAAGTCCGCTTTCACCCTTTGCAAAAAATGCCAAGTTCATAGAAACAGACGCTACTACTATGAGGTTTGATGAGCGCAGTATAGCCGATCCCCTGATAGGCTCGGTTCACGACCCTATATATCAGGGCGCAGGAGCCTACGGTAACGCGGGTGTGCCGCAGCCAAAACCGGGAGCAGTTACCAAAGCTCACGGGGGAGTTTTGTTTATAGATGAAATCGGCGAGCTTCATCCGATACAAATGAATAGACTTTTGAAGGTTTTAGAGGACCGGCGTGTGTATTTTGAAAGCGCTTATTACAGCAGTAATGACGAAAATATACCGAAGCACATTCACGAGATTTTCCAGAAGGGACTGCCGGCGGATTTCAGGCTGATAGGAGCCACCACACGTTCTCCCGAAGAGATTCCTGAGGCTGTGCGTTCAAGATGTGTGGAAGTGTTTTTTGAGCCTCTTTCACCGGACGAGGTTCAAAAAATTTCCTGCGGAGCAGCTGCAAAAGGCGGTTTTACTCTTGCGCCTGAATGTGCAGGTATTATTTCAAGATATGCCGCCAACGGAAGAGATGCTGTAAATATAGTCCAGATAGCCGGAAGCTCGGCACTTGTGGAGGGCAGACGGACTATTGAGGTAAAAGATGTTGAATGGGTTATAGAGTTCGGTCATTATAACCCAATTCTTGCCGGCAGGAAAGTTTCAGATGGTGAAGTGGGGCTTGTAAACGGTCTGGCGGTAACGGGCAGGGATAACGGAATAGTTATGGAAATAGAGGCTACTGTTTCTAAAAGCACAAGCTGCTCCGGAAGACTTATAACCACCGGTATTGTTGATGAGGAAGAGTTCGAGGGCAGAGGACAGCGTCTAAAAAAGGTAAGCTCTGCAAAGGCGGCTGCAACAAACGTTGTGACAGTGCTTAAAAATATGTTTGCCATAGATTGCGGAAAATATGATGTTCATATAAACTTCCCCGGTGGAGTACCAATAGACGGACCATCTGCAGGAATTGCAATGTTTTGTGCGGTATACTCCTCTGTGAAAGGATTAACTGTTCCCGGAGATATAGCGATGACAGGCGAAATTTCCATAATGGGCAAGGTAAAGCCCGTAGGAGGAGTTGCGGCAAAGCTTGATGCGGCTTTGCGGGCAGGAGTTAAAAGAGTTATAATACCAAGCGATAATTATCAGCAGATGTTTGACGATATGGGTATGGAAATAATAAAGGTAAATAATATAAAGGAAGTAATTTCGGTGTGTTTTCAGGAAGCAGAAAACAAAGAAATCAAAAAAGCGGTCTGATATCAGTCCGCTTTTTCATTTACATAAACCAGCAGAAATAACCTTACAAGAAAAATGTAAAATTATTTCATTTTGTGCTTGACATATTGATTTTGGTGTGATATTATTGTAAATTGCAATCATATCTTTTATTGGTGCATAGAGTTTGTTTAAAGTTACAAAATATCTATGTATCTTTCGTGCTGTTTTTGGTTAAAATATTAGGTAAAAACAGTCGCTTCGGGTGTGATGCACCGCACATTTTACACTTTTTAAAATAAATATGAGGTGATTATTTCTATGGTACATCCTATCAAGCTTGGCAAGAATGAGAGAATGAGCTATTCAAAATCGAATGAAGTTCTGGAAATGCCAAACTTAATCGAGATACAGAAAAATTCTTATCAGTGGTTTGTGGATAAGGGTTTAAAGGAAGTATTGGAAGATGTTTCTCCGATATGCGATTATTCCGGAAATCTTGTTCTGGAATTCAGCGACTATTACTTTGAAGACAACCCGAAATATTCAATAGAGGAGTGTAAGGCGCGTGATGCCACATACTCCAAGCCTCTTAAAATCAAAGTGCGGCTTATCAACAAGGAAACCGGCGAAGTAAAAGAGCAGGAAATTTTTATGGGCGAGCTTCCGCTGATGACAGATCAGGGTACGTTTATTATAAACGGAGCTGAGCGTGTAATTGTCAGCCAGGTAGTAAGAAGCCCAGGTATATATTATGCAATGGACCACGATAAAACAGGTAAAGAGCTGTTTACATCTCAGGTAATACCAAACCGTGGTGCGTGGCTTGAGTATGAAAACGACACTAATGATGTACTTTCTGTACGTATAGACAGAACACGTAAAATTCCCGTCACAGTGCTTATCAGAGCAATGGGGCTTTCAAATAATGCCCAGATTCTTGATTTGTTCGGTGAGGAAGAGAAGCTTCTTGTGACACTTGAGAAGGACTCTACCACTGATACTGAGGAAGCTTTGCTTGAAATATACAAAAAGCTCCGACCCGGTGAGCCGCCCACAGTTGACAGTGCCACATCTTTAATCAATTCACTGTTTTTTGATCCTAAGAGATATGACCTTTCAAAGGTAGGCCGTTTCAAATTCAACCAGAAGCTTGCGATGGCAAACCGTATCAGAAATGGTATGGCTGCCCGTGATATAGTTGACGGCGAAACAGGTGAAATCATAGTAAAAGCCGGTGAGCTTATCAGCAGAGAGCAGGCAGAGGCAGTAGAGACAGCAGGTATCAATCAGGTATACCTTAATGTAGACGGCAAGGAAGTAAAGGTGTTCTCAAATGATATGGTGCGTATTGAAAACTTTGTATCATTTGATGTGTCTGACCTTGAAATAACAGAAAAAGTAAAATTAAGTGTACTTAAAGAAATTCTTGAACAGTTCTCAGAGCCTGAGGATATCAAAAATGAAATCCGCAGAAGAATGGATGAGCTTGTTCCCAAGACTATAATAATCGCTGATATTTTTGCATCAATTAACTATCAGCTTAACCTTGACTACAGAATCGGCACCACAGACGATATCGACCATCTTGGTAATCGTCGTCTGCGTGCTGTAGGTGAGCTTTTGCAGAATCAGTTCAGAATAGGTCTTGCACGTCTTGAAAGAATAGTACGTGAGAGAATGACTATTCAGGATGTAGAAGCCCTCACACCGCAGAGTCTTATAAACTCAAGACCTGTAGTTTCTGCGATTAAAGAGTTTTTCGGTTCATCACAGCTTTCACAGTTTATGGACCAGACAAACCCCCTTGCAGAGCTTACACATAAGAGAAGACTTTCAGCGCTCGGTCCCGGCGGTTTGAGCAGAGAGAGAGCAGGCTTCGAGGTTCGAGACGTTCACCATTCACACTACGGTCGTATGTGTCCTATAGAAACCCCTGAAGGCCCTAACATCGGTCTTATTAACTCACTTGCATCTTATGCGCGAGTAAACGAATTCGGCTTTATTGAAGCACCATACCGTAAGTTTGATAAAAAGACACTTAAGGTAACTGATGAAGTTGTTTATATGACAGCTGATATAGAGGATAATTATACAGTTGCACCTGCATCTGAGAAGATTAACGAAGACGGCACCTTTGCAAATAAAAAGGTAATTGTGCGTTACAGAGATGAGTTTATCGAAGTTGAACCTGAAAAGGTTGACTTTGTTGACGTATCACCCAGACAGATAGTTTCAGTAGCTACTGCTATGATTCCCTTCCTTGAAAACGATGACGCGGTTCGTGCGCTGATGGGTTCAAACATGCAGCGTCAGGCTGTTCCGCTTCTCACAACCGAGTCACCTATAGTAGGTACCGGTATGGAATATAAAGCTGCAAAGGATTCAGGTACAGTTGTACTTGCAAAGGAATCCGGTACAGTTCAGTATGTTTCAGCTGATAAGGTTATTATAAAGGAAAAAGGCGGTAACTTAAGAGAGTATAAGTTCACTAAGTTTATGCGTTCTAACCAGAGCACCTGTATTAACCAGAAGCCTATAGTTGCAACGGGCGAAAAAGTTAAAAAGGGTGACGTTATTGCCGACGGTCCTTCAACAGCAAACGGCGAGATAGCATTGGGTAAAAACATTCTCATCGGATTTATGACCTGGGAAGGTTATAACTACGAGGATGCTATCTTAATCAATGAAAAGCTTGTTAAGGATGATGTGTTCACATCAATCCATATAGAAGAATATGAATCAGAATCAAGAGATACCAAACTCGGTCCGGAAGAGATTACCCGTGATATTCCAAACGTTGGTGACGACGCTTTGAAAGACCTTGATGAGCGTGGTATCGTAAGAATAGGTGCAGAGGTTCGCACAGGTGATATTCTTGTAGGTAAGGTAACACCTAAGGGCGAAACAGAGCTTTCAGCAGAAGAAAGACTTCTCCGCGCAATATTCGGCGAAAAAGCAAGAGACGTACGTGACACATCACTTCGTGTACCTCACGGAGAATCGGGTATCGTTGTAGACGTTAAAGTGTTCACACGTGAAAACGGCGACGAGCTGCCGCCCGGAGTAAATCAGATAGTACGTTGCTATATAGCACAGAAGCGCAAGATTTCTGTGGGTGATAAGATGGCTGGACGTCACGGTAATAAGGGTGTTATTTCAAGAATACTCCCCGTTGCAGATATGCCCTTCCTTGAAGACGGTACTCCCCTTGATATAGTTCTTAACCCCCTCGGCGTTCCTTCACGTATGAACATCGGTCAGGTTCTTGAAACACACCTCGGCTGGGCTGCAAAGGCTCTCGGCTGGAAGATAGCAACCCCCGTATTCGACGGCGCAAGGCAGACAGAGGTTGAGGATACACTTGAGCAGGCAGGCT